>DAOVBT010000398.1 GCA_030670375.1 Candidatus Aminicenantota bacterium
TGACAAAACGATAGAGCTTCGCCAGGGCCGCAGGTCCCAGATATCTTTCATCCCTCGAGGCAACCGGGCAAGCCGCATAACAGCAGCCGCACATGACGCAG
The DNA here is from genome assembly GCA_030670375.1 of Candidatus Aminicenantota bacterium. Classification (GTDB taxonomy): domain Bacteria; phylum Acidobacteriota; class Aminicenantia; order Aminicenantales; family Aminicenantaceae. The sequence continues at coordinate 102 of DAOVBT010000398.1, forward strand.
TTGACAAACTGGAATATCTGATCCATATCCCTATCATCCACCCGGTGACCTTTGGTGGACTCGATTTCCTCGCCGTGGAGATAGGGTTCGATCTTCTGAAGCGCTTCCCAGAATGGATCCATATCTACCACCAGATCTTTCTGGATCTCCAGATTGGGCAATGGTTCGATCACGACCAAAGGAGAGCGCAACGACTCCAGGTCTGTGCGGCAGGCCAGGTCAAAATTCCCGTTGATCACCAAAGCACAGGATCCGCAAATGGCTTCTCGGCAGCTGTACCGGAGGGAAATGGTGCAGTCCTGGTCGTTCCGGATATCCATCAAAGCTTCGAGCACAGACTTTTTTTCCTCACTCTCGTAGGAAAAATCCTGGAAATAGGGATATTCGTCCTTTTTAGGGTCGAATCTCAAAATACGAAAGATATATTCCATTTTACTATTTAATATTTCCGTTCCTTCGGTTCGTATTTATCGATTTTAACCTCTGTGTAGCTGATCTGAGGTTTGTCATTCTCCAAACTAACCACCGTGTGTTTTAACCAGTCTTTGTCATTTCTCTCGGGAAAATCTATCCGAAAATGAGACCCGCGTGTCTCTTCCCTATTCAAACCCCCAAGGGTGATCACTTCTGCCAAATCCAGCATGGACGCAAACTCGATGATGTTCACCAATTCCTGGCTGTAACGAAGGCAATGGCCCGAAATATAGGCTTGCTTGTAATCATCCCTCACCATCGCAATTTCTTGCAGTGCCGCAGCCAGTTCCTTCTTGTTGCGGAAGATGCCGACTCTATCGCTCATGATGTTTTTCAATCGATCCAAAAGGCGATGGACCTTTATCCCGGAATTCTGACTCTGCCATGATGCGATCCGGTTCTTCAGTTTTAGAACTTCATCCTGGAGAATTTTTTCGGCCCTTCTGCTCCCATCCAAATGTCTGAACCGTTTGGAGGCCTCCTCGCCTGCGACTTTGCCGAACACGACGGTATCTAGAAGAGAATTTCCTCCCAACCGGTTGGCACCGTGCACGCTCACACAGGCACACTCACCCGCTGAAAAAAAACCTTCCACACGGGAGGCACAGGACTGATCGACATCGATGCCCCCCATCGAATAGTGCTGGGCAGGCTGGACAGGGATCGGGGTATCGATCGGATCTAAGGAGGCAAAATTGTGGCAGATCTCGCGGATCCCCGGCAATCTCTTTTTTATCTTTTCAGCCCCGACATGCCTGAGGTCCAGATACACATATTCCTTTTCGTATCCTCGCCCCTCGTCCACTTCTGTCTGGATGGCGCGAGCCACAATATCCCGCGGGCCAAGCTCCATGGCCGAAGGCGCATAATCTTCCATGAACCGTTTTCCCTGGTTATTGACCAAATAACCTCCCTCTCCCCTGGCACCCTCTGTAATTAAAATATTTTTCCCGAAAAGGGATGTGGGATGAAACTGGACAAACTCCAGGTCTTTGAGCGGTACCCCGGCCTGATAAGCGATTCCGATTCCGCTCCCATGATTGATGAACGCATTGGTCGTTTTCAGGTAGACCCTTCCGTAACCTCCGGTGGCAAAAATCACGGCCCTGGCCTTGACCGGGATGATCTCCCCTGAAGCCAGGTCATAAACCACAACACCCAAACATTTTCCGTCATCCACAACAAGCTTGGTCACAAACCATTCGTTATAAAATTTGACGTTTTTGCGGATGGAATGTTCGTACAGCGTGTGCAGAATCATCAGGCCAGTTCGGTCCGCTGCATAGCAGGTCCGAGGAAAACCGGCCCCTCCAAAGGGTCTCTGGGCGATGACTCCGCCCGAAAACCTACTGAAGGGGACACCCAACGCATCCAACTGGTAGATAGTAGGGGCGGCCATCTGGCACATCAATTCAGCCGAATTCTGGTCGGCCAGATAATCGCTTCCCTTTATGGTGTCGAAGGCATGTTTTTCCCATGTGTCATCCTTGGCATCGGGATTGTTTCCCAAAGGTGCATTGATCCCGCCCTGTGCTGCCACAGAATGGGAGCGTAGAGGGTGAACCTTGGACACAACGGCCACAGAAAGCGCAGGATCGCTGTTGAGGGCAGCCGCCAATCCGGCCAACCCACCCCCCACAACAAGGATGTCATGGCTGATCATTAATAATTCCTGGTGAAGTAAACAATAAGGAGGGCTGCACTCGCTAGGACGCTGAGGAGGGTGAAGACCCAAAAAAGCAATTTCTCTTTCCTGACTCCCAGATCGATGATGACTGTCCTCAACCCGTAAAAGGCATGAAACACGATGGACACGATCAAGATAGTGTCGATAAACGGATTGGTATGAAGAACAAGAGCCCAATCAGGCTTTTGTTCCTTGGTCATCAGGAAAAACGAAGTGAGAAACTTAATCCCCAAAAGAAATATGAGCAACAGCCCTGATACGCGATGAAAAACCCATATAAACATGGAAAGTGCTCCTTTTCTGGAGGATATATTAAATTAAAGTGGGCCCTCATTGTCAAGAATTAGCCTGCACTATTCATAAAAAATGCCGATGTTTTTTTTACGAAGGAAGAAAGTTCGAGTCTTTTCGTCTAAACTGTTAAAATTACACAATGTTATTTTGGATGGAGGAAAGAATGAAAAAAATCTATTCCGTGATCGCAATGGCTGCTTTGGTTCTGATTCCTGTCCTGTTGACCGCCCAAGATATCAACGTAACCGGAGATTGGGAAATGACCTCGCAGTCCCCACGCGGTGAAATGACCAGAGCCCTTCACTTTGAC
>DAOVBT010000370.1 GCA_030670375.1 Candidatus Aminicenantota bacterium
GGCTCCTCCGCCCCCCCCGCCCAAAGAAATAAAGCAAAACAAAAAAAAGATAGAAGAATTCGAGAAGGGGGCTGTGCGCTGTGTGGGTGAAATCAAACCCCCGAGACTCATAAAAAAGGTCGCTCCTGTTTACCCGGAGGCAGCAAGGCAGGCTAGAGTCGAAGGAAATGTTGTTCTTGGGACGAGGACAGACACCCAAGGTCGTGTTTCGCGGGTGATGGTGTACAGCAGCAAAGATTTTTCGCTGGTTCAGGCTGCCATGGATGCTGTGAAACAGTGGCTTTACGAACCCTTGATAGTCGAGGGAAAACCGAGAGAAGCAGTTTTTACAACGCAGGTCCGCTTTAAGCTAGGACCACAAAAGACTGAAAAAGCAGAAGTTATCGGCGGGGTTGTGGGAGGCGTACTTAAAATCGGAGATTCGGTTGATGTTCCCCGGCGTATAAAAAAAGTCGAACCTATTTACCCATTGGAGGCCAGGAAAGCTCTTGTCCAGGGCGTTGTTGTTCTAGAAGTCACGACGGATGAAGAGGGAAATGTTGAAAAGGTCGCGGTTTTGAGGAGCGAAAGCTCTCTTCTCAATCAGGCATCGATCGATGCGGTGAAGCAGTGGAAATATGAGCCCATGATGAGCAAGGGAAATCCCATCCGTGTTGCCTTCAATGTTACCATTACATTCAGGCTAAAATAGGAGTGCCTCCGCGGACAAAATGAGTGGATGTCATGCTGAGTGTTTGAGGTGTGTCCATTTCTGAGTAATCAAGTTCAGAACCCAGGAGGCTGTGGGGGATCAGAAAAATAATCAGGAGCAGAATGGCTGCGGCCAACACCCATCCCCGGGCAGGCTTGCCTTTGCGGCCGGCGATCAAGGCGATGGCCCATCCGATAAAAGCGATCAGTGTCTTATTATCTGTCAGGTCAAATCCGAAAGGAAATCCGGTCCATAGAGCTCCGAAAGCGAATTTTTGCACGAGAGGTCCCAGGATAAATCCCCCAACGAAGAGAAATCCGGTGGTCCAAAGAGCTAACTTTCGCGGGTTGCTTTTGGGCCTGAGGGCTTCGATGCCAGCACGGGCAGAGAATAACATGGCCATAAACATGACGATCACATGAGGAATAAGAATCCAGATAGGAACAGCCCCTTTAAACCGAATGATCACCGGTTTCTCTCCGGTAAGAGATGTCTCCTCTCCTTGGTGTGAAAGCACGACTTTGTATTGCAATTTTCCTGCCGGGGGTTGGTAGGGAAGATATCCGACAAGAGAATTTTCCTGTCTTTTCATGGTAATGTTGGACCAGGGATCCGATGTCTTGTGTCTTTTATAAAGCACCGTTCCTGAAATCTCCGGGTTTTGCACTTCGATTTGGACCGGACAGTCTTTACCGGTCTCGTGAGTTGTAAGCAATTCGTACCGGATTTGGGTATTGCTGATTGTTGTTTTTCCTCCAATCGGATAGGTCGGGCCTGTCATTCTCTGATAGACCGCTGTGGAAGCTGTGATCAGGAACGCGAGTATCCATAAAGCGACTTTTTTCATCTATATCTCCTTCGGCATAATTTCCTATTCAAAATTCCTACTCATTTTATAGAATTTATAACAAATCCTTCTTTTATTCAATCAAAATTTATCTGCGTAATTTTCAATGTCGCTACGGGTGTGCCTGATGGGAAAATGGAAGAAAATCGTTTGTTTCGCAGGAGAGGCGAAATATGTGAGATATGAATAATGTGAAAAGAGGGATGATTAGGGAGGGAAAAAGGAGGTTTGGTTAAGGAAAGTTGGGATACACCCTCATCGACTCTGAAATTTTGGGCTAAGCTTGCTTTTTCTCTGCTTTGTCCTCATCGCTTTCATTGCCTAAGCTCGCACCTTGATCATCATTGTTGAGTTCGACTTCGACTCCTAAGAGGTTCGCTGTGGCCTGATAGATCTGCTGGAAGTGTTTTTTCGATGCTTGGAGATTTGCCAGGATTTCTCTTGTCTTTTGGATCTCCTGTTCCATTTCTGCGTCTATGTTTTCGAACTGGGCCTTGGCTTCGTCCATAGTCTTTTTGTAAAGTTCTTCTTGCTCTTTCGTTAGAGGCATTCTTTTCTCCTTTGTGGAGGTTTCGCTGTTCATTGTAATGCCTGGGGATTTTAGAGGTCAATCACCCCTTGAGAGGATTCAAGCGATGAATTTCCTCATACCTAGAGAGGAATCAAAATGTGCATGAGGGTCAGGCGATTTTCTTATTTTATCGGAGTGATGTGCAGTTCGTAGATGTCGGTATCGTAGTTATAGACCATTTTTTGGTTTTTAGGGGTCAGACCGACTTAGGTCGTTAATACTAGGCAAATTATCAAATAATTTTGGTCGATATCGATGCTTAAAACCTCAATTTTATTTTTTTTGCGATCATACCGCTGGCTATTTTGGTTTTGGGTGTATTGATAGGCAGTTTAGTATGGACCTATCAAGATGCCGAGAAAAGGGGAAAACAGGGCTTGCTAATCGTTTTTATGGTTTTTTTGTGCAATTGGCCTTTTAGCCTGCTGATTTGGTTGGCTTTTCGTCCTGAAATCAAAAGAATAGACCTTTCTCTCCAAAGGGAATCACTCCAGAAAAAACAAGGCTATTTGAGCTATCTTCCAGACATTGATGTCGGGGTCTCCCAGCACTGGATAGAAGGTGAAGGAAAGACCTGGGACGTCACTTTTTCTATTCCTATCCCTCTCTTTTTCTGGCAGCCGAAAAAAGGCGAAATCGCTGAAGCCCAGGCCAACATCGAAGCGCTGAAAAAGGAAGAGGAACACTTAAAAAACGCCATCACTCTTGAAGTGGAAGAATCGTACATGAATGCTGTCACGGCCGACAACCAGATTCAGCTCTTCGAAGAGGAAATGCTCGCTCAGGCCGAAGAAGTCTACAACATGTTCCTCTTCAGTTTCCAGGAAGGGGAGATCGGCGGCATAGAGCTTATCGAAGCCCGCAGAACGCTCATGGAGACCAGAAAATCTTATGCCGATGCCCTCTTCAATTATGACACGGCTCTGGCTGCATTAGAGAAATCCATAGGCAGCCAAAGCCTTGAAGGAGAAAATCAATGAGAGAAAAATAGTTCTTTTTCTTGCTTTTTATCCTCTTGATAAGTCTAGGAGTATCTTGCAGTTATCCTGATGGGTTTGAGGAGTTGTCTGAAGAG
>DAOVBT010000238.1 GCA_030670375.1 Candidatus Aminicenantota bacterium
CGCATCCCACAGTCTTATGGCGCCGTCGTGGCCGGGAATGGCCAGCGTCTTGCCGTCCGGCGAGAAGGCGAACCTCCCCCGGCCCCGCCACCGGGCGTCAACTTCAACATATTCTGTCTTTTTCTCTTTTTTCCTTCCGGCTAAGGTTCCTACCCCCATGGTTCTGTCGGTTTTTCCTTCCAGTTTGTCTTTTTCCACTTTCTGTTTGGGATGTATGTTTTCCCATTCTGTTTCCAGGATGAAAAAAACATGATCCTTTCCCGCTTGTTTCCCTGATATTTCTGATACAGAAGAAATTTTGAGGATTTTTATGGAAACAGCCTTGTTTGAATCCTTTTCCTGATTTGCGGTTGCAGGACTAAAAGTCATAAGGAGAAAAAAGAATATAAAAAAGAAAATTATAAAATGAATGTGTAATCTAGAAGTTTTGTTCATTGACTTTTCCCCTTATAATTCATGGTATAAATTTTCCCTTCAATTTTATTAACAATCCTGGTTATGTGTCAAATATATCCACAATTAAGAAAAAAAGGCATCATTAAAATGAGAAAATTTTCTTTTTTTGATAAAATGCGGATGCCGTGTTTGACACGATGAAATGACTATGGAACCGGAGAAGGAAAAATGAGTGATAAGAAGGTCGTTCTAGTGACCGGGGCTGGCCAGGGGATCGGTCGGGAAATATGTTTGGGATTGGCAGAGAAAGGTTTCGACATCGTCGGCGTCGACATCCTCGCAGATCCAGAAAACAGGAACAAGGGACTTTTCGAAGTCAAACAGAAAGTGGAGGGATTCAACCAAAAATTCTTGTCGGTTCAAGCGGATATTTCCAACTTGGATGGCCATCAGAAAATTCTCGATTCGACGCTTGATCGATTCGGAAGGATCGATGTGCTCGTGAACAATGCTGGAGTAGCCCCAGAGAAAAGGGTGGATATTTTGGAAACAACACCCGAAAGTTATGATCGTGTTTTGTCCATAAACGTTAGAGGAGCTTTTTTCCTGACCCAAAGGATTGTCAAACACATGATCCATCAGGTTGGAGAGGATGCAAACAGGAAACCCTGCATTATCTTTATTTCATCCATATCCGCTTATGTCTCCTCGCCTTCCAGGCCAGAATACTGCATTTCCAAGGCCGCTTTGAGTATGGTCGCGAAAATATTCGCCGATCGGCTGGCTGAGTTTGGAATAAATGTATACGAAGTGCGGCCGGGCATTATCCAGACCGATATGACGGCCCCTGTAAAGGAGAAGTACGACAAGCTGATCGCCGAAGGCTTGATTCCTCAGAAGAGATGGGGGTATCCTTCAGATGTTGCCAAGGCGGTGGTTTCTTTAGCCCGGGGAGATTTTGCCTACTCCACGGGATTGGTGGTAGAAGTGAGCGGTGGGATGAATATACGGCATTTATGAGGTTGCTTCGGCCCTTGCAATGACAGGGTTGTTTACATTGACAGTTTAAGGAGCGTTTAGATGAAAAAATCGGAAAGGATTTTTCAAAAACTGAAACAAGCTCGGTTAGTTGCCTTGTTGAGTCCGAAGAGTGCAAAAGAGTGCGTTGATACGTATGAGATTTGTGAGGAACTGGGAATTATTCTCGAGATCGCTTTCCGTTCCGATTTTGCCCTTGGAGGAATAAAAGCCATTTTGGATAAATATCCGGATTCTCTTATTCTGGCGGGGACTGTGATGACGAGAAGGCAAGCCGAGCAGGCTATAGAAGCGGGCATTGCGGGTGTTGTATCGGCCGATTACATTCCTGAAGTTATCGATGTCTGTGTGAGGGAAGATGTCATGGGCATCCCGGGCGGGCTTTCCGATGTCGGCAAACAACTTGTCCAAAAAGCTGAAGGTTATGGGTGCTCTATCGAGAAACTCAAGAAAAATTACTCCTATCAATGGGTTTACAAGCTTTTTCCTGCTTTTTCAGGCAGAATCGCGAACATAGATCTGGCTAAGGCATGGAGAGGGCCCTACAAAGACTTGACCGTTATCTACACAGGAGGGATGACCCTTGAAACTCTGAAACAAACTACGCAAAAAGATCCTCAGGGCATTTTTTGTGCTTCTGTGCTGGCCAAACATATCGATGACCCCGAAAAGATGAAAGCGGAAATCAACCGATGGAAGGAGGCACTCAAACCTGAGTCGACTATAAAAAGGGAGGTTCCGTTCCCAGATAAACCCGTTGCAAAAATCCAAGGACCAAAAGTTGTTACTTTTGGCGAAATGATGGTCCGTCTGTCTCCGCCCAAAGGAGTGCGTCTCCAGCAAGCAAAGGAGTTCGATGTCCACTTCGGCGGGGCAGAAGCCAATGTCGCTGTTTCTTTGGCTCAATTCGGGATGCATGCCAGTTTTGTGAGTGCCTTTCCCAACAATGATCTGGGGAACAATGCGTTGGGCACTTTAAAAAGGTTTGGGGTGGACACGCAGTTCATCGTGAGAAAAGGGAAACGGATGGGGATTTATTATTTGGAGCATGGGCATGGACCAAGGCCTTCGAAGGTGATCTACGACCGGGAATACACTGCTGTTTCTGAGCTTACCCCGGAAGATGTGGATTGGGAAAAAGTCCTGGATGGAACCCGCTGGTTCCACTGGACAGGGATCACGCCTGCTCTCAGTGATTCTTTGCTGGCAATCCTGCGCAATGCATTGGAGATGGCCAAAAAAAAAGGGATCACAGTCAGTGCAGACCTGAACTTCCGGAAAAAACTCTGGAGTGAGGAAAATGCCAGAGAGGTCATGACAAGCCTTATGCCCTACGTGGATGTGCTGATCGGAAACGAAGAGGATCCCACGCGAGTTTTCGGCATCCAGCCTGAGGGAACCGATGTCGAGTCCGGAAAACTCAGCATAGAAGGTTATAAAAAATTGACAAAAGCTCTGATGGACGAGTTCGGTTTCCAAAAAGTCGCCATCACCCTGCGGGAAAGCATTTCTGCCTCTGAGAATTTTTGGTCTGCCTGCCTGTTCAACGGGGAAGAGTTCATCCAGGGACCCAGATATCACGTGCCGATCGTGGATCGTGTGGGAACAGGGGATGCCTTTGCAGCCGGTTTGATCTACAGCCTTGTTCAAGGAAAAAAGGATAAAGAAGCGTTGTCCTTTGGGATTGCGGCTGCCTGTTTGAAACACTCCATCTGGGGAGACTTCAACATCGTCAGTGTCGAGGAGGTGGAACGTTTGGCTGCTGGGGAGACTACAGGCCGGGTCCAGCGATAGGAAAAGGAACATCATGAAAAATAAAAGGATTTGGATACATGTCTTGGTTGTGGGTTTTCTGTGTCTTGGCATCTTTAATACCTCTTTTGCGGATGACACCAAGGACCTAATAGAGAAGCTGGAAAGTGCAATTGCAAAATCAGGAGCAGAGGTCTCGATTGCATTCCAGGATTTAGAAAGCATAGATTCCTTTCTTATCAATCCTGTTGAAATGCATGCTGCCAGCCTGATGAAGGTGCCGGTGATGATCGAGATTTTCAAACAAGCGGAACAAGGGAAATTTTCGCTGGAGGAAAAAATCATAGTCACGAATAAGTTCACAAGCATCGTGGATGGAAGCCTGTATTCGCTCACTGTTATCGAGGATTCAGACGATGATATTTATCAGCATATCGGAAAGGAAATGGCTTTACGGGAGCTGGTTCACCGGATGATCACCGTGAGCAGCAACCTGGCCACGAATGTACTCATCGAATTTGTCGGCGTAGAGAACATTATGGGAACGCTGGCGGAATTGAAAATCCGGAAAATGAAGGTCCTGCGTGGCGTCGAGGATATCAAAGCTTATGAAAGAGGTTTGAACAACCGGACCAATGCTTCAAGCATGCTGCTGATCTTGTTTTGGATCGCAAAAGGAAAAGCCGTTTCCCAAGAAGCTTGTCAAGAAATGATCGAAATCCTGTTGCAGCAAAAGTATCGCAATAAGATACCCGCAGGGCTTCCCGCAGGTGTTAAAGTGGCCAACAAAGCCGGGTCTATCACACGAATCGACCATGACGCGGCCATTATTTTTCCCGAGGGACGCAAACCCTATATCCTTGTGGTTTTGACCCGGGGAATTGAAAAGCGCGAAGATGCCGAAAAATTGATCGCCAAACTGAGCCGGATCGTCTATGAGAGTATCATCAATGATTAGGAGGAAACAGCATGCCAGAACAACTCGAATTTAACGGATTTTCCAAAGAGACCATCAAGTTTTTCAAAGATCTCAAGAAAAATAACACGAAAAAATGGTTTCAAGCTCACAAACAGGACTATGAGGCCTATGTGATGCAGCCTGCCAGGGCATTTGTGATGTCCATGGGGGATAAACTGAGGACTCAGGTTCCAGACATAGTGGCCGTTCCGAAAATCAACAAGTCGCTTTTCCGGATAAACCGGGACACCCGGTTCAGCCCTGACAAATCCCCCTACAAGACCAACATCGGGATTTTCTTTTGGGAAGGCAACCGGCCGCGGATGGAATGTTCGGGTTTTTATTTTCATATGGAACCATC
>DAOVBT010000027.1 GCA_030670375.1 Candidatus Aminicenantota bacterium
CCGGGGTAGTATGATGTTTTCATCCCGTGTTCGTCTTCTATCACAAGGATCCTAGGTTGCTGGTGTAGTATTTTCTTTTCCATTAGTACGCGTTTAGTCGGTAGATGGGTAGAAAAATTGAAATTTCTCCCCTATGGAGAACCTTCTGGGCGATTTTCCTGTAAATCTCGTGCTTCAATAGGCCAAACGGCTCGAAGATCTGTAGGCAAAAATCGACTTCAATCTATTTCCTTCTAATCTGTCGGAAGACAGTCTGTCGGTAGACAGCCTGTCCGAAGGCAATGTCTCGATAACTTCAAATCCTTGTTCTTCCAGCTTTCTTTCGATCAAGGAAAAAAAGTCCATTTCATCTTTCATCCAAATCATGTTTTGATCCTTGGCCTCCATTTTTATCCTCCAGCTCTTTGAGAGCGAAAATTTTAGTCGCCACTGTTCCTCAAAGATTGAACCTGAATTATTCATATAAAATGCCGATGACATAAGTCATTTACAAGAATGCAATTCTTTCGAGCTTATACACACCTTAATGTTGGGGTGGGGTGGGTCGGCTCGACTCGTGAATAATCCAGGTTAAATCCGCACACATGAAAAAAAGGAAGTTTCAAAGCAACCAGGCAAGCTGAAAAGGATGCCATAGACACTTGTCATCGTATATGTGTGGTTATATAATGGGACAAAATGGAAAAAAGAAAAAAGGACATCGACCTCGATGCAATAGTGGCGAAGTACAGGCCTGTAGTCAGCTTTCGGGTAAAAAAATCCATAGGCGTTAGGACACCAGACTGGGAAGACGTCGTGAATGAAATCATGATCAATGTTGTCGAAAAACTCAAAAAGGGGGAGTTTCGAGGGGACTCTTCGATCGGAACATTCATCTACACCATCACTTCCCGCCGGATCATCGACTTCATCCGGAAAAAGAGCAAAGTATTGAAACATGCCCCAGAGCCCAATCCTTACCTTTCCCCTCAGGAACATGTGGAAAACAGGGAAAGGGCCCAATGGATCGCCGATTCCATCGAAAAACTCAAACCCAAATATAAGGAAATTCTATACCTATACTACTATCAAGAACTTTCACGAGAGGAGGTGGCCAAAAAGCTTAACATAAGTCCCCGACGGGTGAGCGAGCGGGTAAACTATGCCCAAAAGCTCCTCAGAAAGGTCATGAGAGAATGATTTTTTCAACTTTTCCGGATTGGAGCGACTAAATCCATGAAACTCTTGGAGAGGAAAACACGATGAAAAAATGCCATTTCGAAAATCTGATTGATGAGTATTTGTTCGACAAGCTCGATGAAAAACAAAAGGAAAAGTTTGAAGAACATTATTTTAACTGCCCTCAGTGCTTTGAAAAAATGAACCAAACAGATGAGATGATTGCTGTTATCAAAGCCCATGGCAGTGAGATCTTCCGCGATTTCTATGCTCCTCGGAAAACCAGACGCTCGAGGCTGGAACCGGTACTGGCTTTCCTCACGCCTCGTCAGTGGGCCATGGCTGCTGTCTCAGCGGCTCTGATTCTCGTCGTGGCGTTAGGCGTCATTCCCAATCGTAAAACAACCTCTCCCGAATTCCTTATCAATGATGATCTGGTCCGAGGGTCCTCCATAACCCTCATTTCCCCTGTTATCGATAACCTCGATCAGGTCCCGTCGGAATTCAGATGGCAGAGATTAAGAGACAACATAGAGTATAAGCTCTTCATCTTCCATCAGAAGGAACTGCTCTGGACCACGACCACAAAGGACAACTTCGTGACTCTTTCAGAAAACACCATGTCTCTGATGGCTCCCAACAAAAAGTACTCCTGGCAGGTTAAGGCTTTTTCGCCAGAGGGATTTCTGATCGCTGTTTCCAGTCCAGTTCAGTTTAACTTCGTGACTTCGAAATAAACCCTAATCCTCTTCGACTTTCTCCTCTTCGGCATACATCCGTCCGCGGGTCTCTTCCTCGAAAGCCAAACAGCACATCAAACGTCCGCATAAGCCTGAGATCTTTGTGGGATTGATCACAATCCGCTGTTTTTTTGCCTTTTGGATGGTAACAGGCTCAAAATTCCTCATGAAGCTGAAACAACAAAGAGTTCTCCCACAAACGCCCAGACCTCCGATCATCTTGGCTTCGTCTCGAACTCCGATCTGGCGCATTTCGATACGCATTTTAAACTCTTTCGCCAAATCCTTCACCAGCATCCTGAAATCGATGCGGCCGTCAGCGGTATAATAAAATATTCCTTTTTTCTCGTTGAAAAAGTACCTTATCCTAACCAGTTTCATCGGGAGTTTTCGGGCCTTGATACGCTGAAGACAAAAATGGAAAGCTCTCTGTTCTTTTTTATCGAGCCAGGCGAACTTATTTATATCATCCTCTGTGGCAATGCTGACTATTTTGACAATATCCTTATCAGATTTGGAAGATCCACAGATTTTGCTGGATACATTTTTAACAACGGCCAATTCCCCCCCCAGTTCAGATTCGATGATGACATGATCTCCTTTTTTAATGTCAAAATCCTCTTTTTTAACCCGGAAGAGCTTGCCAGAACGTTCGGATACGACACAAATAATGTCAGACATGACTCCGCTCCAAAAAATTTGAAAATATTGAACTCACCAGAATATTCACGTTGAGATTCCTCCGTAAAGCAGCTATAGCAAAATCAATTTTGGCGAGGAAATCCATGGCCTGGCTCAAAGTTACGGATTGTGCCACTTCACCGAGATCCTTTTCAAAGTCAGGATTCAACAAGAATTCCGGCTCCGCCTTTTCCTTGATCAGGATGACATCCCGACAAAACGAGGAGAGAATCTCCAGAGTTTTTTCCAACTCTTCTTTGATAACAGCACGTGACACGCTAAACTGCTTCAACAAGGGCGCAGCCTTTTCCCTCTTATGCAACGCGAGAAAAAGATGCCATGCCTGATTTCTCTGCGATCGGACCTCTTCCCATTCCAAGGAGAGGGCCTTTTTAAGATTTCCATCCACAAGGAGAGATAAAATTTGTGCTTTTTCCGGCTGGAATCCCTTGGCTACAAGAGCTTTCTGTATCTCTTCTTTCGGGATAGGAGAGAACTGAAATATCTGACACCTGGACTTCAAGGTAGGTATGATCCTGTAGGGATTGGGAGTAACCAGGATAATGTGAGAAAAAGGCGGGGGTTCTTCCAGGACTTTCAAAAGAGAATTCGATGCCTCATCGTTCATTTTTTCGGCCTCACTTACAATAAAAACCCTTTTGTGCCCCGCCATGGGTTTCAGATAGGCTGTATTCTTCAACAACCTCATCTGGTCAATCTTGAGCACATCTTTTGCCGGAGAAATAACCATCACATCCGGAAAATTTCCGTTGTTGATGGCTTTGCAATGGGTACATTCCTCACAAGCATCCGAAGTTTTTTTCAAACAGTTCAACGCTTTGGCAACCACCAAAGCGGTCTGTTTTTTCCCTATCCCCTCAGGACCGGCAAAAAGCAGAGAGTTGGGAAGCTTCTTTTGCTTTAGGGCCCGGTGGAGAATTTTTTTCACCCCGCTGTTTCCGATTACTTCTTTAAAACCCATTTTTTCCTATCTATCAGTTCTTGCACATTTTCTGCTACGAATCATTATACATCATTTGACATTCCATTATAAAATACTGCGTTTTCGCCCCCTGCATTTTGGTATGGTTTGAACTTTCATGATTATCTCTTTCTATTTTTCTTTTTCAAGACTTCTCTCAAAAACTGGCCAGTATGAGAAGCTTCGACCTTCGCAAGTTTTTCAGGAGTCCCCTCGGCCACGATCCAACCGCCCCTCTCTCCTCCTTCTGGTCCCAGGTCAATAACATGGTCTGCAAACTTGATCACGTCCAGATTGTGTTCAATGACCACAACAGAATTGTCCAGCTCGACCAGTTCGGTAAGAACTTCGAGGAGTTTTAGGACATCGTCAAAATGCAGTCCTGTCGTGGGCTCATCCAGCAGATAAAGCGTTTTACCGGTGTTTTTTCGGCTCAGCTCTTTTGTGAGCTTGATCCGCTGGGCCTCACCTCCAGAGAGAGTCGGTGCGGGCTGGCCCAGTCGAAGATACCCAAGTCCCACACGCTTCAGAACGCCCAACTTTCGCTTCAACTGGGGATGCGCCTTCAAAAATTCGTATGCCTCATCCACAGTCATAGCCAGGTAATCGGCGATGTTATATCCACGATATCGAACCGCCAACGTTTCCTTGTTGTAGCGCTTTCCGCCACAGCGGTCACAGGTGACAAACACATCCGGCAGGAAGTGCATCTCTATCTTCTTGGCCCCGGCCCCCTGACACTCCTCGCATCGTCCGCCCTGCAGATTAAAGCTGAATCGGCCAGGGGAATAGCCTCGTATTCGCGCTTCCTGAGTCATGGCGAAAAGCTGCCGCAAAGCTGTGAGCAGACCGGTGTAGGTGGAAGGATTGGAGCGGGGAGTGCGACCGATGGGCTTCTGATTCACGGCTACAACTTTGTCGATCTGGTCGATGCCAACGATTTTTTCATGTTTTCCGGGTTTTTGCTTGGCTTTATAAAATCTGTTCAACAGGCTTTTGTACAAAATATCGTAGATCAACGTGCTTTTCCCTGAACCGGAAACGCCTGTGATCACTGTTAAAACAGACAAAGGGATCTGCGCATCGATGTTTTTGAGATTGTGCTCTGCGGCTTTGGAAACCACTAGCCAGCCTTTTGGGTTTCTCCTTCGAGAGGGCAAAGGGATACAACGCTCACTGCGGAGGTATTGAGAGGTGAGGGAATCTTGAGAACGAAGAATGGCCCCCAGGTTTCCTTCGGCAACTTTGAAACCACCCGACTCCCCAGCACCGGGTCCCAAATCCAGGATGTAGTCCGCAGACCGGATGGTCTGCTCGTCGTGCTCCACAACAATGATCGAATTCCCTGTATCCCTAATATCCCGGAGAAGCGTTATCAACCGGCTGTTATCCCGCTGATGGAGACCGATGGTCGGTTCATCCAAGACATACAGCACTCCCCTCAACCGTGCGCCCACCTGCGCGGCCAAACGGAGGCGGCGGGCCTCTCCCCCCGAGAGGGAAGCGGTTGTCCGGCGCAACTGGAGGTAGCTCATTCCCAACTCATCCATGACTTCAAGCCGTGAAAGGATTTCCTTCCGGATCGGGGAGGCGATCGTGCGTTGTGAAGAGGAGAGTTTCAATCCTGTAAGTTCAGAAATCAACTGATTGATCGAGAGGTCGGTCAATTCATAAATATTCCTGTTGCCCACTTTGACAGCAAGGCTTTCTTTCCGCAGACGGCTCCCTCCGCAGGAGGCACAGAGATCGTCTGTCAACACGACCTCTCCCCACTCATCCAGTATCGTGAGATACCCTAAGCCATGGCAACGAGGACAAGCACCGTACGGGCTATTGAAGGAAAAGGAGCGGGGTTCCAGTTCGGGAAGGTTGATCTCACAATAAGGGCACAGGAGGCTCAACGAATAGTAGGTCTCGGTGCCATCTGGCCTCAAAGTCAGCAGGTCTCCATCTGACATTTCCAACGCCTTTTCTATTGCTTCGATCAGGCGTGACCGCGTGGACGGGGAAACTTCGATTTCATCGATCAAGACCTCGATGTTGTGCTTTTTCATCCGTTCCAGTTCGATTTTTCCATCCAACTCCTTCAATTCCCCGTCGATCCGAGCTCTGAGAAAGCCCTTCCTGAGCAGCCTTTCGAAAAGCCGATGGTATTCCCCTTTACGCCCTTTGACCACAGGAGAGAAGATCTTCCTCTTCATGCCGTTCGCAGATTCCAGAATCTTTCTGAGGATCTGTTCGGATGTTTGGGAGGATACGCGCCTCCCACACTCGGGGCAGTGGGGGATTCCTACGCGGGCATAAAGAAGCCGCAGAAAATCATAGATCTCTGTGACGGTGCCGACCGTGGACCGTGGGTTCGCAGATATCGTTCTCTGATCGATGGAAATGGAAGGAGAAAGGCCCTCGATGGATTCCACTTCAGGCTTTTCCATCTGTTCGATATACTGGCGTGCATAGGCAGAGAGGCACTGGATATACCGGCGCTGCCCCTCGGCAAACAGGGTGTCAAAGGCCAGGGAGGACTTGCCGGACCCGCTCGGCCCTGTGATCACGATCAACCTGTTTCTGGGAAGGTGGATATCGATGTTTTTGAGATTGTGTTGCGCCGCTTTTTTGACACGAATCTCCTTTAACATGACCACCTATTTTAAACCTTTGCCCCCTCTTTCTCAAGGTTCCCCTTGACAGAAGTATGCATCTCTTTTTCCGTGATAAATGTGGCTTTTGGGGATGGTTGAAGCAACCATTGAAGATTTTATACACCATTCCTAAAAGCCGATATAAAGCCTTTTTATATCATGGAGAGAGAAATGCTTCCCTTTATAGATGCAAGATTGACCGGGGAAAGACAAAAGACTAAGATAAGCAATGTCTGATCCTCTTTTTAGGATGAAGCGATGTCTAAAGAGAAAAATCTGCTCAAATCTTTAGAACTTTTAAAGGATATCGGTGTCAAAAACGACTCGATAACAGCCATTAAACACATTCCAGCCCAGGAGGGACGCTTCAGGGAATATCCTCCTGAAGTTCATCCCGACCTGGTCGGTTCGTTCAGAGAAAAGGGATTCACGAAGCTTTACATCCACCAGCATCTTTCCCATGAACTGCTCAAGGAAGGCAAAAACATCGTGGTGGTCACACCCACAGCATCGGGAAAGACTCTCTGCTACAACCTTCCCGTTTTGGACACCATACTCAAGACTCCTTCGGCAAGGGCCATCTACCTTTTCCCGACTAAAGCTCTTTCCCAGGATCAGAGAGCGGAACTGGATGAGACCATCAAACTCCTGCCGGAAGAAATCCGCATTTTTACCTATGACGGGGATACTCCGCAAGATGCCCGCAAGGCTATACGGGCGCGAGGGCATATCATCCTCACCAATCCGGATATGCTTCACAGCGGCATTCTTCCTCACCATACCAAATGGATCAAACTGTTCGAAAATCTCAAATATGTGGTGATCGACGAATTGCACAACTACCGGGGCATTTTCGGGAGCCATTTGGCAAACATCCTGAGAAGATTAAAAAGGATCGCGAATTTTTACGGATCCTCGCCTCAGTTCATCCTGTGCACGGCCACCATCGCCAACCCCCAAGAAATGGCCGAGCGGATGACAGAGGATTCGGTTACTCTGGTGGATGACAACGGAGCTCCGTGCGGGGAAAAATATTTCATCTTCTACAATCCTCCTGTGGTCAACAGGCATCTCGGCATACGCCGGTCCTACGTCAATGAAGCGCGCCGGGTCTCCTCCATTTTCCTGAAAAACAAGTTGCAGACCATCGTTTTCGCACCCAGCCGTTTGGTCACCGAATTACTCCTCACCTATCTCAAAGAAGACATTGAAAAATCCATCCCGATGGAAGGATTGATACGTGGTTACAGAGGGGGATACCTTCCGCTAAAAAGGCGTGAGATCGAACGGGATTTGCGATCAGGAAAAATAAGAGGCGTGGTCTCGACCAATGCCCTGGAGTTGGGAATCGATATCGGAAGCCTGGATGTGGCCGTTCTTGCCGGTTATCCAGGGAGTATTGCAAGCACCTGGCAAAGAGCCGGGAGGGCAGGAAGAAAAACCGGCAAATCGGCAGCCGTTCTCGTGGCCACAAGCTCTCCGATCGATCAGTTCATCGTGAACTATCCCGACTATTTTTTCTCCAAAAATCCAGAACATGCGCTGATCAATCCGGACAATCTTTCCATCCTGATCAGCCATATCGAATGCGCAGCATTCGAGCTTCCTTTTTTGGACGGGGAAAAATTCGGGCAGGTGGACATCGCCGAAATCCTTCAATTCTTGGAAGACGAAAAACTCATCCATCATTCCAAGGACAAATGGTTTTGGACTTCAGACGTTTATCCAGCCGACGGCGTAAGCCTGAGGAGCATAAGTTCTGATAATTTCGTCGTGGTCGACACCACCAGAAAGCATCAGGTTGTAGCCGAGGTAGATTTTTCCTCTGCACTCACATCCCTCCATCCCAAAGCCATTTACATGTGCGAAGGAGAGCAATATTTTGTCGAAGATCTGGACTACGAACAGAGAAAAGCCTATGTGAAAAAGACAGATGTCGATTATTACACGGATGCCATCGACTACACCAAGATCAAAATCCTGGATATATTCCAACAGAACAAACTGAACACAAGCACCCTTTCCCATGGGGAAGTTCATGTAGCGACCCAGGTAGTGGGCTTCAAAAAAATAAAATTCCACACCATGGAGAACGTGGGGGCGGGCGATCTGAGCCTCCCCCAGAACGAAATGCACACAACAGCCTATTGGCTGACAATTCCCTCTGCTGTTTTCCACTCCATTCCTTTTTCGCCGGAAGAAAAAATCAATGGCCTGTTTGGGATGGCCTACTGTCTTCACCATGTGGCTCCTCTGTTCATGATGTGCGACATCCATGATGTCGGTGTTTCCATAGGAGACAATTCCACCGGTAAATCCCTTCCTCCGCGGAACATCCCTGCTGCCATCACAATGGAAGAGGAGCTGCAAGATTTTTCGGATATCGATTTTGAACCGAATATCTTCATCTACGACCATTTCCCTGGAGGTATCGGTCTAAGTCCTTCTCTGTTCGATTTGGGAACCGAACTCCTGGAACGCTGCCGAAAAACCATCACCGCCTGTCCTTGCAAGGAAGGATGTCCGTCCTGCGTGGGTCCGACCAAAGAAAGCGGTAGGCAGGCTAAGCAAGTCGCCCTTGAGATCTTCTTGAAAATATTGGGCGGGTAAACAGGGGCAATCTCATAGAGCGAATCGTTATAACTCCCAGTTATAATAACTCCTCAAAACAGCCCAATCTTTACTCAGAGTTAAGTTCTGCACGATAAAAGCGACCTCTAAGAAAGGCAATATTGAGAGGGGAAGCGTTAGAGTTTATTGATCTTGTCCATCTGTGTCTGATCACCCATCAGGATCAGGATATCGCTATCCTTGATGACAAAGTCGGCGTCGGGAATAATGGTCGTTTTTTCGGGGATGATCTCTTTGATCGCGATGACCTGAACCCCAAATTTATTTCTCAGGTCCAGATCTCGAAGACTTTTTCCGATGAATTTCTCGGGAGGCGCGATCTCTTGTATGTCTATCCCTGCAAGAAGGGGAAGATATTCCAGGACATTCGGATTGCTCAGCCGCAAAGCCGTTTTTATGGCCATGTCTTTTTCGGGATAGATAACCTCTGTGGCTCCGACCGCATCGAGAATTTTGCCATGATCCTCGGTCAACGCCTTTGCCACTATTCTCTCCGCACCTAACTCATGCAAATACAGAACGGTTAAAATCGAGGCTTCCATTTCAGGCCCCAGACTCACCACAACAACATCCATCTCCTGGATATCGAGGGCGCGCAGGTTTTCCTTGACTGCCGCATCCATGTGCACCGCATGGGTTACCAGCGTTTTGAGTTCCTCTATTTTTTCCTTATCCGTATCCACGGCCAGGACCTCGTGTTTTTTCTTATACAGAGTCTTGGCCACGTTTGAACCAAAACTTCCCAATCCTATGACTGCAAACTTCATGGTGCCATTTTATCCGATCATGACGCTTTCTTCAACATACTCAAACTTACCAAAGGCCTTTTCTCGGCTGAAGGCATACAAAAGGGTCAACGGACCGATACGGCCGATAAACATCGTAAAGATGATCACGATTTTGCCCACAGCATTGAGCTTTGCGGTTTTTCCTAAGGAAAGGCCCACCGTGCCGAATGCGGAAAACACCTCGAAAAAAGTCTCTTCCATACTCATCCCGGACTGGGTGAGAAACAGGACGGCACAGGAGACAAAAATGACACAGATGCTCAAGACCACGACTGTGAACGCTTTTGTCACAAGTTCCAACGGAAGGCTTCTGTAAAAGATGTTGATCGATTCCCTTGCCGCAATTCTGGATTTGATAAAAGCAAAAATCACGCCGATCGTGCTCGTCTTGACACCACCTCCGGTCGACCCGGGGGATGCCCCGATAAACATGAGGGAGATCAGCAGAAAAATGGCCGCAGGATTGAGAGAGCCCAATTCCATGGTGTTGAAACCCGCTGTCCGTGGCGTGATCACCTGGAAAAGGGAAGCTAAAATTTTTTCCTTGAGAGAAAATCCCTGCAGGGATTGGTTCCATTCGATCATAAGAAAAGAAAAAAACGGAAGGACTATGAGGAAAAGCGTCATGACCCACACCATCTTGGAGTGGAGGGACATCTTTCTTCTGCGACGACGAATAATTCCGGAAAAAAAATCCATGCTCTCGCTGAGCACCAAAAATCCCAAACCGCCGAGAACGATCAAGGTCATGATCGTGACGTTTGTCCAAATATCTCCCCTGAAAGATTCCAAGCTGTCACCGAAGACAGAAAATCCTGCGTTACAGAAGGCAGAGATGGCATGAAACAGAGAATAAAATAGGCCTTTAAGGCCTGGAAATTTCCCATGCCATTTCAAGAAGAGGAAAAGCGTCCCAACCCCCTCGATGGCGATGGCATAGAAAAAAATGTTCTTTATCAGGGACTTCACATTCCTCGCGGCGGCATAGTGATAATCATGTTGGATGATAATCTTATCCTGAATAGAAATCTTCCTCCCGGCAACCAGCAAGATGAGCGTGGAAAAGGCCATGATTCCCAATCCACCCATTTGAAACAAGATCAAAATAACAATCTGCCCAATCGGAGTGAAATAGGTCGCCGTGTCCTGAACGATCAAACCGGTCACACAGACTGCCGACGTGCTGGTGAACAGGGCATCCACGAACGATATGCTCTCCCCGGTGTATGTGCTGATCGGCAACATGAGCAGGAATGTTCCGACTAAAATGGCCCCGATAAAACTCAGGGCAAGCAGCTGGGCCGGTTGAAACCTTATCTCTCCCTTAATGTTCCTCTCCTTCGAGGTCAATGTATTACTTCCCCGATTTATTGTCAAACACTAGAGATAAGCATTCCAAAGCAGGAATTCTTTGACTTTAGCCCTGTCATGTGCTAATTTTGTAACTTAGTAATAATGAATGTTTTCAGACTGATTTTAAGCGCCAGCCCAGTCGTGCAGTTGGTGCTCTTGATACTCCTTCTTTTCTCCATTTTCTCATGGGCCGTCATCCTTTCTAAACGCAATTTTCTAAAAACGGCTGCGCGACAATCCAAAAAGTTCTTGATCGTTTTCCGGAAAAGCAAAAACCTGCTGGAAGTCAACGAAGCTGCAAAAAAATTCAAACTCAGTCCTCTGGCACCCCTTTTCCAGGCCGGATTCAAAGATCTGGCCTATCACACCAAATCCAATCCCAAACCCTCCCTCACATCTGCCAACCTGGAAAGTATCAACCG
>DAOVBT010000158.1 GCA_030670375.1 Candidatus Aminicenantota bacterium
TCCCGAGCCTGCATCGGATGAAGACCTGTTGCTCGTTCATTCCCCGAAGTATCTGAAAAAGCTGAAAACCGGGCGTCTTTCTCAATCGGAAGTCATAACGATGGAATTGCCCTATTCCGCTGAAGTTCTGGATTTTGCCCAGCTCATGGTCGGGGGGACCATCATGGCCGTACGTTTAGCCTTAGAAGATGGTTTATCCGTGCATATCGGGGGAGGATTCCATCATGCTTTCCATGACCACGGGGAAGGTTTTTGTATCCTGAATGATGTTGCGGTTGCGCTGCGAAAGATGCAGAAGAGTGGGGCTTTCCAAAAAGGAATGATCGTGGATTGTGATGTTCACCAGGGGAACGGGACAGCCGAAATTTTCGCTGAAGATGAGACGGTCTTCACTTTTTCGATGCATCAAATGGATGTCTATCCGGCCAAAAAGGAAAAAAGCACCCTGGATGTGGGATTTTGGTCGGATGACGGCGATCAGAAATATCTGGACTCCCTGAAATCGCATATCCCCCGTCTGTATGAAACTTTCAAGCCGGATGTGGTGTTTTACTTGGCAGGCGCTGATCCGTATGAAAAGGATCAACTGGGAGGATTAAAAGTGACCTTTGATGGGCTCAAGGAAAGGGATAGCATTGTCATCAAAGGGGCACTGAGATTAAAAATCCCTGTCGTTATCCTGTTTGCCGGGGGGTATGCCTTTGATGTCATGGAAACGGTCGAGATTCATCTCAACACGATAAAAATGGCCCAAAAACTCAAAAGAAAACATCTCTGATTTTCCCTAAGGCTTGGGTTTCACTATCGATCCAGTTCAGATAGTCCTTACTCCCTGCAAATACCGGTAGGGCGATGATTTCAGGGACATCATACGGATGAAGCTGACGGATTTTCTCCTCAAGTTTGGGGTAAGCTTCTTTTTTTGTTTTGACAAAAAGGGTGTGTTCCTGATCTTGTGTGATCTTTCCTTGCCACCAATACAGGCTTTGACCCGGTGCTGATATGGTGACACAGGCCGCCAATCGCTCTTCTATGATTTTTTCGGCGATGATTTGGCCGACCTCCGAGTCTGGGACTGTCGTTATGACCAAAAGGTATTTCGTCATTTCAGAACCTCCCTCACGGGGATATCCCGCTGGCCTCGAGTTGAATTATTTTTGCAGAAAGATGTGAGCGAAAACCTTGGCATCTCCCATCATATTGTCGATCACACAGTATTCGTTGGGTTGGTGGGCTGTCTCCTCGACCTTGGACCAACAAGCCGCATCAAAACTCGCTCGACGGAAAAGTGCGGCCACAGTACCACCCCCGATCCCGATGGCTTTTCCTTCTTCCTTGTAGACAGCCTTAATGGCTTTCTGCAAAGCATGAACCACGGGGGCTTCCGGAGAAGTCGGAGGGGCCGCCGGGGCTTCTTGCACATCTTCCACTGTAATTTCTACCTTGAATTTCTTTTCCACTTTTTCTGCCATGTCTCGGATTTTCTTTTTGACTTCGTCCAGCTTGATCTTGGGAAGAATCCGGCTGTCCATGTAGAATATATCTTCTCCTGGAATGGTGTTGATGTTGGGAACATTGGGTTCTTTTTTCGTGGGCTCGAAGGTAGAAATGGGGGGGTCGAAAAGGGGGTCTTGATCGGGATAGAGATCATAAAGATTGTTGAGTTCGGTTACGAGAAAAGAGGCGGCCCTGAAGCTGTTCACTCCTTTATCAGGCGTGGACCCATGAGCCTGGATGCCGAGGGTTTTGAATTTGAGCCAGAGGATGCTCTTTTCAGCCACTTCTATCATGGTCCCGTCCTTGTTGCCGGCATCGGGTACGATGATCAAATCCTGCTTGCGAAAAGGATTGGATTTTTGCAGGACATAATCGATTCCCTTTTCACTCCCTGTCTCTTCGTCGGCCACCAGAGCGATCCCGACATCGTACTCAGGAAGGATCCCTTCGGCAAAAAACGCTTTGATTGCGTACAGAGAGGCCACCATATCCTGCTGGTTGTCCTCCACTCCGCGTCCGAAGATTTTTCCTTCCTCGACCCAAGCCTTATACGGATTGCCATTCCAGAGTTCAAGCTCTCCTGGGGGGACCACATCCATGTGCGTCATGATCCAGATGGTTTTAGCTGAGCTTTTTCCCTTGTAGATGGCCAAAATATTCGGCCTGTAGCCGGCCGGAGCATCCAAATCCGGGGCTTTGATGACAGAGATGTCGCTGAACCCATTGGCGTTTAGGAATTCGATTAGACCTTCGGCTTTCTTGACCTCTCCTTCCCCTCCGCTGGCCGGAGAAATAGCGGGAAAGGTACATAGTTGAATCTGCATATCGATCATTTCATCTCGGAAGGAATCGATCCTTTCGGCGATTTTATTCATCCAATCCATCGCGATCTCCTTTGTAAGGGGGATGATATCACCGCGTTTGGGAAGAAGCAAGGGCTTGTTGTTTGAGAGGAGTGCCTCCCTTGACATTTCTTGTCTATGGACATACATTACCTCAAAATGCTAGTCGAGATCAGGCTGTAGTTTTTTCTCATTGGAGAAATAAGTTTTGGTACTTAATAATTGATAGGACCATTGCCAAGAATTCGGAAAATGTTTTAAGGAAATGTATTGAACAAAAGCCGAAACACACCTGAATTATCGATTATAATTGTCAATTTTAATGGAAAAACCTATCTCGAGTCCTGCCTTTCGTCATTAAAAAAAAACATCCAAAAAATAGATTTTGAGACAATTGTTGTCGATAACAACTCTATCGATGGAAGTCCAGAATTTATCAGAGAGAATTTTCCTTGGATTCAGCTCATCAGGAATAATGAAAATTTTGGGTATTCAAAGGCCAACAATCAGGGAATAAATGAAGCGAGAGGAAAGTTCATCCTGTTTTTAAACCCTGATACCCAAATCTTTCCAGGAGCTATAGATTTGATTCTGGAAGAGATGAAAGCATTCCCTTCGGTTGGGGCTGTAGGACCTGCACTTGTTTCTGGAGAAAACAGATATCAAGTGTCTTTTGGCAAGAAAATAAACTTTGCTAATGAATTTCTTCAGAAATGTGTACTCAATCTGTACTTTAGGAAAAAATTGAAGAGAATGCATCATAAATATGAAGTGAGTTGGCTTAGCGGCGCTTGCCTCCTCACGAGAAGGAGTGTCTTGGAGGAGACAGGTTTTTTTGATGAAAATTTTTTTCTTTATTTCGAGGATATCGATCTTTGTCGAAGAATAAAAAAAACGGACAGGAAGATTATCTTTTTTCCTCGAGCAAAAGTTTTTCACATTGAAGGTGCCACCACAAGCTTGCAGAATCTGTCCAGTCTTTACTATTATCGACAAAGCCAGATCTACTTCTATCGAAAACACACTTCCAAGGTTTCGTTTTTTCTTCTGCGTGTATATCTAGGCATCAATTTTGTTTTCCTCTTTATCTCAGGCTATTTTAAGAGTAGCGATGATAGGCGCTTTATACGGAGCTTTTTCCGATTGTCGAGAAAAAAATGAGGAAGATAAGAATTTTGGAAATGATTGACCAGCCTTTTTTGGGAGGAGGACAAAAAAATCTCCTTTCCCTTGCCAGATCTTTGGATAAGACTCGGTTTGAGGTGGCTGTTTGCTCATGCGATAACGGGCCTTTGGTGGATGAACTCCGTAAAGATGGAATCGAGCACTTCCCTATTCCATTTAGCAAGAAAATCAATTTGAAAATCGTAAGAGAGATTGTCAAGTTTCAGAAGAGCACACAATTCGATATTATCCATACACATGGGGGAGTCTCTGGATTTTACGGAAGATGGGCTGCATGCAGATGCCGTATTCCCGTCGTCATACATACTTTACACGGCATTCATTACCTACACTATCGTAATGTTTTATTGAAATGTTTTTTTGTGCTTTTAGAAAGATATTTTTCTAGGTTCACGGATGCTCTCATTTTTGTTTCGAATGCAGACAAACAAAAAGGGCAAAAATACAAGCTGGCGCCCGGAAAAAAAATGCATATGATAGAGAATGGAATAGATTTTTCTGGCTTATCTTTGAGAGCAAATCGGATAGAAAATGGACATGATTTTGGGATCACATCTGCTCAGCCCATCGTGGGAACAGTGGCCCGCCTTCATCGGCAGAAGGGTCTTTCCTATCTTATTAAAGCAGCAAAAAAGCTTTCCCAGGTTTATCCAAAGGTAAAAGTGATGATAGTAGGAGAAGGTCCACAACGGCATAAATTGGAGCGTCTCAGCAAAAGGTTGGGTCTGCTGGATACGGTTCAATTCTTGGGAGAGCGAAAAGATGTGAGCAGGATCTTCTCCCTGTTTGATGTTTTTGTCCTCCCTTCCCTTTGGGAAGGCCTTCCCTACGCGTTGATTGAAGCCGGAGCACTCGGTCTGGCTGTTGTTGCATCCAATATCGATGGAAACAGTGAGATTATCAGAGATGGAGAAACAGGAGTCCTGGTTCCTCCTAAGGACACAGACGCTCTTGCTATGTCAATCATCAGGCTCCTCTCAAATGAAGGCACGCGCAAAAGGCTCGGGGAGAACCTCAAGGAATCGATTTTGCCGAAATATGCTCTATCCAGGATGGTACAGCAGACTCAAGAACTTTATCTGAGATCATTTGAAAAAAGTGAAACAACGAAGTGAGCGGACCATTTTGAGCAACAAAGTGGATGACATTGACAATTCAACCTCCCCTTTTTTATAATCACCTCGATGGAAAATGCTAAGGTTGCTCTGGTGCACGACTGGCTTACAGGCCAACGTGGGGGAGAAAAGGTCCTGGAGGTTTTTGCGGAAATTTTCCCGCATGCGCCGATCTACACTCTTTTTCACTTCCCGGGGAGCCAATCTGAAGTAATAGAGCAGAAAACCATACACACCAGTTTCCTCCAGAAGATGCCGTTTTTAAAAAAACGATACCGATGGTACCTCCACTTCTACCCTCTAGCTGTAGAGCTGTTTGATCTCCAGGAGTTTGACTTTATCCTATCCAGTTCTCATTGTGCGGCCAAAGGTGCCATCCCCCGGCCAGACGCCCTCCATATCAGCTATATCCATTCGCCAGTCCGGTATGCCTGGAATCAGTATTTCGTCTACTTTTCCCCTGATAAATTGGGATTTTTCTCCCGCCGGCTCGTTCCTCCTGTGATCCACCGTTTGCGGCAGTGGGATGTGACCAGCACGTCGAGGGTGGACCATTTCCTGGCGAACTCGAAGACGGTTGCCCAACGTATTTACAGATATTATCGGAGGAAGGCGGACATTGTTTATCCTCCAGTGGATACAGAGCTTTTCCAGCCCGACAACCATCAGGGCGATTATTATCTGATTGTTTCTGCTCTGGTGCCGTATAAAAAAATAGACCTGACCATCGCAACTTTTAACCGCAATGGATTGAAAATGAAAATCGCGGGCAATGGTCCCGATTACAAAAAACTCAAAAAAGCCGCCAATAAAAACATAGAATTCCTCGGTTTCTTATCTCCCAAGGAGCTAGTCCAAACTTATCAAGGATCAAAGGCTCTTCTAATGCCCGGAGAAGAAGATTTCGGCATCAACTCTCTCGAGGCCCAGGCCTGTGGTATTCCTGTGGTTGCATATGGGAGGGGAGGGGCTACCGAGACCATA
>DAOVBT010000123.1 GCA_030670375.1 Candidatus Aminicenantota bacterium
CCACATGATACATCTGGGCAATCGGCAATCCATGGCCTCGCCAATTCTTCCCCTGGTTGGTCGATATGGAGATATACTGGTCGTTCCCGACTGCCATCCGGTCGGCATTTGTGGGATCGATCCAAATGTCGTGGTTGTCCCCACCCACCATGGCCGCCATCTGCATGGATTCTCCGCCGTTTTTCGTTTTTTGGAAGCGAACCGCACAAAAGTACACCTCATCCGGATCGATCGGAGATACGGCACATCGCGAGTAATAATGGGGTCGCTGGGTCAGGTTGTGGTCGTGGCTCATCAACTTCCATGAGTCCCCGCCATCAATGGAACTCCAGAGCACTCCGGTCGAAGTTTTTTCTCCCTTCCAGGGTACACCGTCTCCTGTCTCGATCAGGGCATAAACACGGCTGGAATCGCTGGGCGCTATGGCCAAGGCAATTTTCCCGAGCGGCCCTTTTGGCAAACCACTGCCTTCCAGTTTCTTCCAAGTCGTACCGCCATCGACAGACTTGTACAAACCACTCCCGGGACCGCCGCTCTCCCTGCCCCAGGTGTGAATTGCCAACTGCCACATCCCGGCGAACAAAATCCTGGGATTGTTGGGATCCATGACCATGTCTCCACAACCGGTGTTTTCATCCACAAACAGGACCTTCTCCCATGTTTCCCCGCCATCCACCGTCCGGAAAACGCCGCGGTCCTCCTGAGGGCCATAGCTGTGTCCCAGGGCTGCAGCAAACACAATATCCGGATCGTTGGGATCGATCACGACCCTTCCGATGCGGGCCGTTTTTTCCAATCCCATGAGCTTCCAGTTTTTGCCACCGTCCGTGGATTTATAAATGCCGGCTCCGATCGAGATGTTGCTGCGGATAAAAGCCTCCCCCGTACCGGCCCAGATGACATTGTGGTCGGAAGGCGCTACTGCCAAAGACCCGATCGACTGCACATCCTGCTTGTCAAAAATGGGCCGCCAGCGGATGCCTCCATCCTCTGTTTTCCATATCCCCCCAGAGGCTGCTCCGGCAAAGTACACGTGTGGATCTCCTGGGATCCCCACAACAGACGTCACCCGGTTCCCTACCGGCCCGATGTGCCGGTACCTGAGGCTCTTAAACACCTTTGGGTCGATCTTTTGCGCATAGACCTGATCTTGGACTAAGAAGAAAACCAAAAGCAACAAAAAAGAAATGATCAAAAATTTTGGAAATAACGCCAACTTTTTAGGAATCATAGAAGCCTCCTTTTAACCGGGTTGATAATTCGCCATTGCTTTAAGAAACAGAGTCTAAAATATAAAAAATGGTGGGAAATTACAATCTTAAAACAAATAAATTATTCCTGATTATTTCTTTATCGCATCTTTCATGCGAGCAAGGATCTTCTTCATTCTTCGCCGAGGAACTTGGCGATGTTTTCCATGTATTCGCGGATCGGAAGTTTTTGAGTACAGGCCTGTTCACACTCCCCGCACTGGGTACAGTCTGAAGCCCGTTTCCCCTTGAGCCAGTTGTCTTCCCCGGCCAGGTACACTTTGTACACCCGGTGCGCATCCTCAGGCAGTTTCATCCTCACCCGGTCCCACAATCCGGCATAAAGATGGATCTGAATCTCTTCCGGGCAGTGCTCGAGGCAGTATCTGCACCCGGTGCAAAAGGATTCGCCGAGGGATTCAAATTTCTTAATCAAGCGTTCGACCACCTCAGGATCTGGTTCTTGGACAGATTCTGCCACTTTCACGTTGAATTCCACCTCTGCAGCGTCTTTCATTCCTGCAAGAACCACCGTGATCTCGGGGTGGGATAAATTGAACCGCAGAGCGGCCGCGATGAAGGAGTCCGCTTCGTCCTCTTTAAGAACGCTCAACATTTCCTCATCTCGTGTCAACATGCCGCCACCGAGAGGGTTCATCGTCACAACGGCACAACCGGCCTTGGCTGCCGCCATCATGCCCTCCTTCCGGAATTCATGATTCAGGATGTTGTAGCCCAAAGTGATGCCTTCAAAAACACCGGCCTTGACAATTTCCGCGATTTCTTCCCCGGACGCATGTGTGGAAGCACAGATGTGCTCGATCAAGCCCTCTTGTTTGGCTTTAAGAACGCCCTCATAAGGCCCACCCGGCGCCATTATTTCTTTGAACTGCGCCAGATCCAGGATGCACCACATGTTGTAGAATTGGATTTTGTCACGTTTGAACTTTCTGAGTTGATCCTCGATGCGGCGCCTCACATCGTCTGCTTTGGGATCGGCTCCGATGTGCGACTTAGTCGAGATATGAATATCTTTCTGCTTTTTTTTTGGAAGGGCGGAGAGGGCTTTTCCGATAAATGTTTCGGATGTGTCTTCGCAGTAACCCGGTGCCGTGTCAAAATAGTTGATCCCCAATTCCGCAGCCCGCTGGACAGCCCGAATGGCCGTCTCCTCATCTTTCGGGTCAAACCGCATCCCCCCAAATCCCAGCACCGAAACCTTTTTTCCTGTTTTTCCAAATTCTTTGTATCGCATCTCCCCTATTTTATAATTCGGGGACAGGATACTCAATCACTTAATTCCAGAGGAAACAAAATTAGAGCAGAAAATTTCTCTTTTTTTTTCTTATTGGAATTGATAAAATCAGCAAGGACATCATTATTACGAACAAAAGAGGGGGAACTATGATGAACAAAAATCCAAATGAGTCAAATCCTAAACAGAAGCGTATACACGCTCGAAAAGAGGTCGTCACCTCGGTCAGTTATAAAATATTGACACCTTCAGGAGACGTCGGTATGACTCAAAACGTCAGCGAAGGATGATTGTGTCTTCTGTTGAATATTAAGCTCACGCTAGGAACAATTCTCGAAGTCAAATTTGAGATACCAGGTGACACTCCAAAACAAATAGAATCATTTGTTGAAATTATCTGGCAGAAGAAAACGGATAAGGGATTCCTCACTGGCGTTAAATTCAATAAGTAGAGCTGATCATCTCCTCTTTTCTTTGCGACTCTTATTTAGATCCACGGCACATTTCACTGTTTTTTCGGCGTCGATCAATCCATACCCACACTCGATTGAAAATCCTTCAAAGCCAACAGCTTTCGGATTAGCATTTTCTTTGACCAAATCCATAACTGCATCCGCATATTCCCCAGGTCCTTCAGTCCCCAGGGGCGGATATTCTGAAATAGTCAAGGCAAAAAGAGCCGCCACAACAGGGATGGCTGCAGAAATGCTCGGGATGTACATATCATCCTCCTCCATGTATGTGGGCATAGCTGCAAAAATATCATTGGGAGCCGCCACAAACGTTGTTTTATCAGGGGCACAGATGTCCCAGTAACCATAGGTGCCGTCATCCCGCGGTTCCGCGGCCGTCACGGAAACAACGGTTTTGTACTGGCTCGGAAAATTCAAGACATTGCCCATTTTGTACCAACGGAAATAAAGATTGCCGCTGATAACGATCCTGTTGTTATCATACGCATACTGACATGCATCTCTGAGATAATCGATATCGAGGGCTGATCC
The DNA here is from genome assembly GCA_030670375.1 of Candidatus Aminicenantota bacterium. Lineage (GTDB taxonomy): Bacteria > Acidobacteriota > Aminicenantia > Aminicenantales > Aminicenantaceae. Next base: position 3,510 of record DAOVBT010000123.1, read on the forward strand.
TGACTCGCTGATGCTGATGATATCATTGCCATCATGAACGGCTCTGTAGATCGATGCAGCAACGATGCACTGCATCAGGAGTTGATATGGAGGGTCATTCTGAGTCTCTCCATCTCCGAACTTGTACATTGTTATCTGAGCCTCAGGCGCATACCGAGCGGCGATCGAGGAGATGGCTGTCCCATGGAAACCCCAGTCGATAACAGATGCGTCTGTTGCCCAGGGTTTACCTGTTCTCCCAATTAAACTGAAATGATTACCCTGATTTGTGTTGTTGAATATCGGATGACTCACATCAATGCCTGTGTCCAGTAGGGCAATTTTAGCTCCATTGCCTCTCGTTATTTTATGAGCCTCACGGAATTTGGCCGCATTAAGGGCACCTTGTTTATCGAATTCAGGACCCAAAGTCTTTGTTTCCGAAGGCAGCGCAGGTGTGTCCAGTTTAGCATGATAGCCGATAGATCTGATTACAAGATCGACAGCATCCAATTCTTTGTATTCAGGAATCATTTCACGGATGAGCTGTGTTGAATGATCGGCAGCGAAAAAACTTTCCACAAACATATGGGCAGAAAAGCGCGCAAGCTCTAAATACATCTCTTGGAAACGAACCTTCGATTGTTTTCCCCCTTCCTCGATCAACTTTGAAAAAGTCGGCTCATCCTTTTGATAGAAGATATTCATCAAGAGCCCATATAGACTCTCATATCTGGTTTGGGCTTCCATAATCTTTGTTAATTCTGTATCATTGAGATCTGATTTTTTTGGATGTGCGCTGATTTCTTCCCTTATTGTCTGATAAAAAATGGATTTTCCCTCCTCATGTACCGCATCCAACCAGGAAGTGTCTGGGACTTTTTTCTGACATGAAACGGATAGGACAATAGAACTGATGATAATAAGCACAAATCTGTTTTTCAAATTCTGTCTCCTCTTGAATCAATGTAGAGTATTGTCTAATTACAACAGGAAAATCTTCTCAATTTCCCCTAAAAAAAATACCTGGCCCGCAACTCCAGCCGGAATCGGTTTGGCTTCTCGCCGAACTCTTCCCTGCTCTTGCCCGTTAAAATGGCGGCTTTCAGCCGCAACTCAAAATTAGTGAAGCCCTTGTAGGTCAATTCAGGAGCCCAGGAGGCGCTCCCGTCCGCAAGATTGACAATAATCGTTGCCGCCGGATTCCAATACAGAATCCCGAAAGGATCTTTTTGCATGATCCGCAAGAAAAGGTAGTCTCTCATCGGAGTAAATCCGCCGTAGGATTCGAGTCCGGCCGCTTCCTTCATCTGCGAATCATCCCCATGGAGGAGATATCTTTCGTAGGCGCTGTCCACAAAGGAATAGAAATCCCCCATCTCGAGAGAGCTAAAACCGGCGCCGTTATGATAGTACTCCAGAATGTAAGTCGTTTCAGCTGCAGAAAGGTAACGCAAGCCCAGGAGAAATTTTGTCGCGTCAAAATTTTCCTTATGGATTTGGCCATCTTCTTGCACATAGCTTCGCTCCAGACCCCGGAGTACGGCGATCTCACCATGAACCTCCCAGTTGGAGCGAAGGTTCCTAGAGAAATCCAGGCCAAACCGGGTGGGCTGGCTTTTCCCGGCTAAAACCACCAGATCGATGTCGGTATCTAGGAACAACAGGTAAATTTTCCCAGCAAAATTCAAACCTTCCTGCTTGTTGAAAGCCGTGTTGACCGACTGGGACACCGGGATGATGACGGGCGTGAGGGATAATGTCTTGAGGGCACCCCCAAAGCTTTTCGTGTAATCGGCTGTGATCATCCAGTACCCTTCGCGGGCCAGGTCCGGCTCGTTGGGATTTTTCGGCCGCTCGACCAACGCGGTCGGGCTCCAGGCATACCCTTTCCCCCAGCGCAGCGTCCTCTTCCCGGCATAAACTGTGAGGGAAGGAGACGGCTTCAGCGACAGGTATCCTTGAAAAAGGCTGGCCCCTGCCTCCGACTCGAACGGCGACACCGCAAAGTCCAAGTATGGTTCCAAGAGAGCCTCGAATATGCCCTTCCGATAAGAAAGGTCTGCCAGCAGGGCAACGTATCCCTGCTCCAGTGTTTTTCGTTTGTCCCGGTCGTAGTATCTCAGGGTGTAAAAAGAAGAAGTCTGACGGAGCCAGGAGAGGGACGGCCGGAATTCCAGATACCCGTTCAGGGAAAAGGCCTTGCGGGTGAATTCGTCGACATCGAATTCAAATTCTTTCTCCTGGCCTGATGCCATGACACCGACCAGGAATAGACTCAAAAGGCAAACTCCCAAAAGGCGCGCATTGCGGCACTTCTTTCTCTCCATCGGTTTTTCCGACCGATATTTACCTGCGCAAGGTATCGAGCTGAGGGATAAAGGTTAGGGTAAAAACTTCATCCTTGAATTCCCGTGCCTTGATGTTGGCAAAGATTATCACCGATTTGTATCCTTGATGCAGAGGGCTGTCGGTTTCGATCACTGAAGGCCTGACAATACCTTCCCCAAAGTCCTTAATCTGTTTGAAATAGATGGTCTTGATCAGCATGGAAGTCTCTGTGAGGCATTCGATCTTATTCGGTAAGCTTTTCTTTTTATCGGCCCACATCTTCAACTGATCGTAGGCAACGGAATTTGTTTTTGCCTTCAGGTGCAAAAGATATTCGTTCCCCAGATCTTCGACCTCAACGACATTATATTCCTCTGCATAATCCAGCCGAAGAATATCCGAATTATTGAACACTCCTCCGACAACGGATTGAAGGCTGGTTATACGAACGGGCTTCCCAACATTGGGGATGTACAACCACATATTTTCATCCAGCCGC
>DAOVBT010000399.1 GCA_030670375.1 Candidatus Aminicenantota bacterium
AAAATCCACAAGGAGCAAATTTTTTTGTTATTTCGGGGTCAAAACTTGACATTGGACATTTTTTCCTTTCTCTGTCATCAGGGATTTATATCGAGGCAATTAACTTTTTCTCACCTCAAAAAAGATTTGATTTTTATCTTGGATTGGTCTAACTTGAAAAATGTCCAATGTCAAGGTTTGACCCCAATTTAAATTATTATATCGGAACGGCAGGATGGAGCTATAAGGACTGGGAAGGAATCGTCTATCCCACAAAAAAGGGGGCCAACTTTCATGCCCTTATCTTTCTGGCAAAATACATCAACATTGTCGAAATAAACAGCACCTACTACAGACCACCCTCCATCCGGATGGCCTGGTCCTGGATAAAGCGAGTGGACGGCTACCCTGACTTTTTATTCACTGTCAAGCTACATCAGGTTTTCACACACCAACGGAAAGGATTTTCACAAAAGGATGTGAACGAATTTAAAGGAGGTATCGAGCCCTTAAAAACCCATAACAGGCTTGCGGCTATTCTCATCCAATTTCCCTGGTCATTTGCCCGGAACACTCTCCATGTTGACTATTTGACCAACCTTTTCAATCTATTCGAGGATTTTCCCCTGGCCTTGGAAATTCGGCATGGAAGCTGGGACAACGCAGAGTTCTACGAACTTTTAACCGAACACAACGTGAGTTTCTGCAACATCGACCAGCCCCTTTTTGGAAACTCTATCAAACCCAGTGCCGTCTGCACCAACCCTGAGCTTTCCTATGTCAGGCTTCACGGACGAAACTACAAGAGCTGGTTCAACGAAAAAGCAGGGCGAGACGAGCGGTACAATTACCTTTATTCCCATGATGAGCTGGAAGACTGGGTCGAAAAAATCAAAAACTTAGGGAAAAAAAGCAAAAAGGTGGTTGTCATCACGAACAACCATTACCACGGACAAGCCTTGGCCAATGCCCTTCAGATTAAAAACATGATCACACAAGAAAAACTCGATATTCCTTTTGATCTGCTCAAGCAGTATCCTGCCCTGAAAGAAATCATCAAAAAAATAAAATCGGGACAGATGGATCTTTTCGAAGAAAATTAACCTTCGAATCGATCGACAGATACAAACTCCGAAATCCTTTTCCTCTCTGGTCTCTTTTTTTCCGCGGCCGTTTGGTTATCAGAGAGAACCGGGCTGATCTGTTCGGCTTGTTTTCCCACGATTATAAGGGTAATCACCTGATACTCCTCCGGAATGCCGAGGATCTCTTTCGTTTTTTTGGGGCTGTAACCCGCAATGGGATGGGCCACAAGCCCCATCTCTGTCGCTCTCAATATCAGGAATCCTGCCGCCAAACCGCAATCGAACTGGTGATATATTCTGTCTCTGATGATGCAGTCATCTTCTTTTTTGCTGAAAACGGCGATGATCATCGAAGCCGCATGGGCCCATATATTCCCCGAGGACAGGGCTTCGTGCATTCTCTCGAGCATTTCAGGGCTGCGGACAAATATAAACCGCCAGGGCTGGTTATTGAAACAAGAGGGAGCCAACTGGGCGCTTCGGGCCAAATCCTCGATCAAATCATCAGGAATTTTCACTGAAATGAGAGATCGATACGCTCTTCGTTCTTTTATGGCTTGACGGACATCCATAACTTTCTCCTTCTATTTTTTAGTTTCGAACAACTTCAGCAGTTTTTTGTTTCGGTCTTCATCACGGAAAACAAGAGGTGTGCTGTCCTGTCGATAAATCCCCACGTTTTCCCCAAAAGAGGACTTATCGGGATTGATGTAAAAAATTCCCATGGGAAGACTATCCTGTTCCAATGACCGGTGAAAAGCCTGTTTGCGATCGAACGGATCAAACGTTTCTTCGAGATAATAAGTCCGTTCCTGAAACCACTGGAACGTGTTCACTTTGTTGAAGGATACACAAGGCTGGAAGATATCGACCAACGCATAACCCTTATGGGAGATCGCTTTTTTCAGAATCTCCTTTGTTTGTTCCGCATGGCCGGAAAAGGCCCTGGCTACAAAAGAGGCATCCAAAGAGATGGCAAGAGCAATCGGATTAAAAGGCTGGAGGATGACACCATTCACTTGAACAGGAGTCTTGAATCCACATTGGCTTGTCGGGGATGCCTGGCCTTTTGTCAGTCCATACACCATGTTGTCATGAACGATGTTTGTGATGTCCGGATTTCTCCGGATGGCATGAATCAGATGATTTCCCCCTTCTCCGTACATGTCGCCGTCGCCGCTTTCGGCAATAACCGTCAATCTCGGATTGGCCACTTTTATGGCTGTTGCCGGTGGTAAGGCCCGGCCATGCAGTCCATTGAAATAATGGCAACGCAGATAGTGAGGGATCTTAGCAGCCTGGCCAATTCCTGAGACCAGGACGAGGTTTTTTGGATCGATTTCCAGTTCGCTCAGGGCTTTTTTCAGGATTTTAAGGATGCTGAAATTTCCGCATCCCGGGCACCAGGCAATATCGATCTCGCCCATATCATAAACTTTTGCATCCATTCTTTTCCTCCTATTTCACCTTTTTCCCAAGTTTTTCCGCAACCTCTTCAACAGAAAACGGGAGCCCGTTGTATTTGAGGATTTTTGATTCGATCTCAACACCCGTATGAAGCTTGAAGAGTTTGCCCAACTGCGATGTGGCATTGTTTTCGATGATGATGACCTGCTCAGCCTGATCTAATAATGGCTTTGCTCCATCATAAAGGGGATAAACTTGGGAAAAATGCAGAAACGCAAGGTCATCTCTTCCCACAATTTCGACGGCTTCCCTGATTATGGGATAGGTCGAACCCCATCCGATGAGGAGGATTTTGAAATCCCTAGGACCCAAAATTTCAGGAGGAAGCGCTTC
>DAOVBT010000261.1 GCA_030670375.1 Candidatus Aminicenantota bacterium
AGGAGAGCGATGACTATGAATTGATCATAACCTGTTCTCAAGAATATGTATCTCATGTCCGTTCAGCGGTTGAAGCGGTCAGCAAAACACCTATTAGTGAAGTTGGCAAAATCACGGACGCTGTCAAGGAAATTCAATTGAACCTCCCCGACGGAACAAAACGCCAAATAAGCCCACTGGGCTGGGATCACTTCAAATTATGAGGAGGAGAAAATGTTTGATCGCCGAATGGCACAAAAAGCTGCAGAAAATCTGGAAAAACTCAAGAAAAAGAAACCTCTAGTCCATAACATCACGAATTTTGTTGTCATGAATTACACGGCTAACGCCTTGCTTGCATGCGGAGCCTCCCCTGTCATGGCACATGCTCAAGAAGAAGTAGAAGAGATGGTTTCTTTTGCAGGCGCGCTGGTGCTCAACATCGGAACACTAACTCCCTACTGGATAGATTCCATGCTCAAAGCAGGAAGACGGGCCAATGAGGCGAAAATTCCGATCATCCTTGATCCTGTGGGCTCAGGAGCGACAAAATTACGAACGGATTCTGCCAAACGGCTTATCGATGAAATCGCGATTTGTGTTGTCAGGGGAAACGCCTCCGAAGTTCTTTCTTTGGCCCATGAGGATTCTCGGACAAAAGGTGTTGACTCCATCCACAGTGTGGATGACGCAGCCGATGCAGCCGTTATACTCGCCAAAGAACTTAACACCACTTTGGCCATCACAGGGGCAGTAGATTTAATCACAGATGGAAGGATCATTTACCGTGTTTCTAACGGGCATGAATTAATGGGGTATGTCACAGGTACAGGTTGTACAGCGACAGTCATTATAGGAGCATTCTTGGCCATTGACAGTAACCCTGCCGAAGCGACCACAACGGCTTTGGCGTACTTCGGCCTAGCAGGCGAAAAAGCCGCCACACGTGTGGATGCACCTGGAAGCTTCCAAATCGCCCTCCTCGATGCTTTATACTCTATAGACAAAAAGCAGATGGCGGAAGGAGCAAAAATACAAGTTCAATAAATGCTTGAACAAAGGAGACCCAGGATGTCAGGTCTTGAAACTTTATGGTCAGAAGGTAAAGATTTCCTTGGGGTACGAATCCCGATTATCGCGGGAGCTATGACATGGATTTCCGACAGTCAGTTTGTGTCAGCGATTGTGAATGAAGGTGCTTTTGGGAGTTTAGCGGCAGGGAACATGAAGCCTTCTCAGTTTGAGGCAGAAATCAAAAAAATCCAGGGATTCACCGATAAGCCCTTTGCTGTAAACTTGATTACGATTGCCCCCAATTATAAAGAGCACCTGGCTATCGCCACTGAAAACAAGGTTCCTTTTATCGTTTTTGCAGGAAGTTTCCCCCGTCAGCCGGAAGTCAAAACCGCCAAAGATAGCGGCGCCAAGGTCATGTGTTTTGCCTCCACAGAATCTATCGCCAGACGGCTTATCGACATAGGCGTGGATGCGCTCATCCTCGAGGGAAGTGAAGCGGGAGGGCACGTGGGCCATGTTTCCTTGGGAATTCTCCTTCAACAAGTTTTGTTTAAATTCGATGAAGTTCCGATATTTGTGGCAGGAGGAATTGCATCGGGAACTTACATCGCTCATCTCCTTCTGATGGGAGCATCCGGCGTTCAGCTGGGCACGTTTTTTGTCATGACAGAAGAATGCCGGGCTCACCCCCGATTCAAGCAGGCTTTTATCCGGGCGAGGGCTCGGGATGCGGTGGCCACTCCCCAGATCGGTTCCGAGTTGAGGGTGGTTGCTGTCCGCGCTCTGCGAAATAAAGGGCTCGATGCTTTCGCAGAGCTTCAAGTCGACCTGCTCCAGAAGAGGAGATCGGGAGAGATCTCTCATGCCGAAGCACAGTATCAAGTGGAAGACTTTTGGGTAGGAGCTCTGCGCCGGGCGGTTCAGGAAGGAGATATTGAATCCGGTTCGTTGATGGCCGGACAGAGTGTGGGTCTCATTGACCAAGTGCTTCCGCTCAGACAGGCATTAAACCTGTTGATCATCGAGGCAAAAGAAGCCTTGGAAAAGATCACAAGAAAATGTGAGACTCTCTGATATATTGTAAGCAATAATTTCGCTGATAGAATTTTTTTGATTACAATAGAAATAGGTGAAAAAATGATTATTGCATCCCTGGCTATATTTCCCACGAGCGAAGGAGTATCTGTCTCCAAATATGTAAAAGAAGCCATTAAAGTTATCGAAAGCTCCGGTTTGAAAAGCGTGACGGGTGGCATGAATACGACGATCGAGTCGCCTGATTTAGAGACATTGTTCAAGGTGATCGAAAAGGCCCACAAAAAGATTTCGGATATGGGGGTCAGGCGGATCCACATCGACCTCAATGTCGATCACCGCTTGGACACAGATGCCACGATCGAATCGAAGCTATCCTCCATCGACTAGACTTAATCCTGCCAAATCTTTGGCCTTTTACATGGATAATCCAGGTTAGTCGGTTCGCCAGAGAGGGCGGGTCAAACACGTCGGCCCACCGGCTCCCTTTTTGGAAATTTCGTCTCCCTCATACTCCCAGACTTCGACACCCTCTTCTTCGAGCAAATGCCGCGTCCGAGGATTGCCGGTCAACAAGATGCACTTTCGCGGCGAAACGGTTAAAACGTTGCCTCCCATGGTTTCAAATTCAGTATCAGGCACTTCAATGAGCTTTATTCCCCGTTGGATGAGCCATTCCCGAAACGGAACAGGCATCAACCGGGAGTAGACCACTGCTAAATCATGATCCACCGGGCTGATGATAGACATCAGGTGGAGAACATCATCCGGTCCCTGCCAATGGGGCAGCGGGACTATCTGGAAATCGGTAATAATCTCACGGGTTAACTCCTGGAGTTGCCTTATGCCCTCTCTGTTTGTCCGGTAGCCTTCCGCGATGGCCAGTGTGTTTTTGTCGAAGAGCACAATATCTCCCCCTTCCAATTGACCTTCACCCGTTATCGAACCCAAAATCGGAATATCTAATCCTATTAAAAATTCCTCCATAGCAGTCGGCTCTCCCCTCCTCTGTTCTTTTCCCATGTTGCACAACACCGCCCCTCCAGAAGTCATAATCACAGGATCATGAACATAGATCGAATCCAAACCTGTTTGATCCTGTTGAGGCAAGTAATGAATCTCTGGCACATGTCTTTCCAGCATCTCCACAAACCCCTCGAACTCGCTCACAGCCCGGTTATAATCCGGAGATCCCAAGTAATTGAGATCTTCCCACTGCGTTTCGATGTTTTCGTCGCTGATAAAGGCCTCGCTAGGGTGTTTGAACAAAAGGCGTTTGATGGTACCGACTTCAGATTGACAGCCATATTCCATTGTCTAATCCCTTTCTTGCCTTATTATAAAGGCATAACAACCTCATCTCAAGGAAAAATGGTTTTTCATTGACACCCGGAATACTCAATCTATAAAATAGGATTTTGATTTAAGAGCGTTACAGATATCGGCTCAAGGAGAATTTTTGCATGAAAAAGGAATTTCTGCCCGGTTGGCTGCTGATGCTTACAGTCGGTGTTCTCGCGATGTTTTTATCGAAATTGATAGTCATAGGAGGAAAAAATCCAATCGAGGCCGCTGTTATCGCTATCCTGATCGGGATTCTTGTCAGAAATACCGGCGTTCTCCCTAAATTTTTTCTTCCTGGGATCAAGGCGTTCGAGAAAATCCTGATCCTGGGAATTGTCCTGATCGGAGCCTCGCTGAACTTCAGGAACATAGGCTCTCAAGGAGCGAACATGCTGGTCATCATTTTGGTTACCATGATGATCAGTTTTTTCGTGATTTACTACCTCGGAAAAATTTTCAAGCTTCCAAGGGGCCTTGCGGTTCTCCTTTCGGTCGGAACAACCATCTGTGGTGGCTCGGCCATCGCCGTCACAGCACCACTCATCAAAGCCAAGGAGGAAGAGACCAGCTACGCTATCGGCACAATCGCTCTCTGGGGTCTTGTGGCCATTATCCTCTACCCCAAAATCGCTCAAATGCTAGGTGTATCAGATATGAATTTTGGCGTTTTCGCCGGCACGGCCATCCACTCGACTCCTCAAGTCGTTGGAGCGGGTTTCATTTTTTCAGATCTGGCAGGAAAAACGGCAACAGCGGTCAAGCTTGTCCGCAATTGTTTCATGGTACCTGTGGCTTTTCTGATCGCTGTTTG
>DAOVBT010000288.1 GCA_030670375.1 Candidatus Aminicenantota bacterium
GCCCGGTAAATTTTATCCATGGTTTCAGCCAGTGTCTTCTCGGACGCGCACACATTGAGCACTCTTCCCCCGTTCGTGTAATACAGCCCGTCTTTGACAGTTGTTCCCGCATGAAACACCACGATGCCAGGAAAGGATGCGGCCTCATCCAGGCCTTCGATCACCTTTTCCTTCTCGTATTTTATCGGATAGCCACCCGAGGCAGCCACCACACATCCCGACGCATTGGAGCTCCATTCGATCTCCTTCTCAAGCACATTTCCTTCGACCGCGGCAAGAAGCACCTCAAGCAAATCTCCCTTCATCCTCAACATCTGGGGCTGGGTTTCAGGATCTCCAAACCGGCAGTTGTACTCCAATACTTTCGGGCCTTCTGCCGTCAGCATCAGCCCCACATACAGGACACCCTTGAACTTCCGCCCTTCCTCCAGCATCCGGGTAATCGTCGGGAAAACAACCGTGTTCACGATGTCGTCAAACATTTTTTGATCGATGTAGGGGGAAGGAGAGATCGCTCCCATCCCTCCGGTATTGGGTCCTTTGTCTCCATCGTAAACGGCTTTGTGGTCCATGGTGGTCACAAGGGGGAGAATCTTAACGCCATCGGAAATAACGATGAACGAGGCTTCATTGCCGACCAGGAATTCTTCAATAATGATCTTATTTCCCGCTTCGCCGAATTTCTTCTCCACCATGACGGTGTCGATGGCTTCCTCTGCCCGTTTTTGATTCCGACAGAGTATAACGCCCTTTCCTGCTGCCAACCCGTCAGCTTTAACCACCAGAGGGAAGGAAAATTTTCCCGATCCCACGATTTTTTTGGCCTGTTCGCCAGAGTCGGCAATTTCAAATTGGCCGGTAGGAATCCTGTGCCGTCCCATAAACTGTTTGGCAAAAACTTTGCTTCCTTCCAGCTCTGCTGCGTTTTTGTTAGGCCCGAATATTTTCAAATCGTGCTTTTCGAATTCATCCACGATCCCCAAAGTCAGGGGCACTTCCGGCCCGACAACGGTCAAATCTATCTTTTCCATGGCCACAAAATCCGCAAGCCCCTGGATATCCTCTGGGCTGATCGGGACATTCTCGGCGATGTTTTCGGTACCGGCATTTCCAGGCGCACAATAGAGCTTTTTGAGCAAAGGGCTCTGGGAAATTTTCCAGCCCAAAGCGTGTTCGCGGCCTCCTGATCCTACGATTAAAATTTTCATATCACCTCACCTCTTTGGGATTCATTATATTGTTTTCGAGGGATTTGATGAACATTTCGCTGAAACCGGGATAGGAAAAGATACTCTGGAATATCTCGGCTGCGGCCTGGATGGACTCCTTTGCCGGAAGACAGTACTTCATCTCCAGAAAATTTTGACGGAATGCCCTAACCTCTTCTTTGACATTGCGATCTCCCAAAATCACATCGGCTACGAACCCTGAGAGAACATCAAAATCTTTCTCTGTCATGCCAAACCGGGTCATCTCCTGAACCCCCATACGGATTCCGCTGGGCTCGAGGAATGTTTCATCATCAGGCAGGGCTTGATAATTGGTCAAAATGTTGTTTTCCTCTAATTTTTGGGCAATATCCATCCCGTTTCCGTATTCTTTGATTCGGATGAGAACTTGATGGGTTTGGGTAAATCCGTCCCTCTCGTCTCCCTCGACGAGAATTCCCTTTTTCTTCAACTCACTTGCATAGGCTCTGGCATTTGCTCGAACTTGAGTCTGGTACTCCTGTTTGAATTGATTCATCTCGTAGGCTGCCATCAAAAGAGCGAGCAATGTTCCCAAGTGATGATTGCTGGTCGAACCGGGAAAAGCCCGGCTTTTGATATCCAGCCACAACTTACGAAAGCGGGATCCCTTCGGAAAGTTGCCGGCCACGAGGCCTCTCTGGGGGCCAAAGAACGTTTTGTGTGTGCTTCCGGTGATGACATCGGCACCCTCGGCCAGCGGCTCTTGAAAAGCCCCGTACAATCCCAGAACATGGGCCATATCATACATGATGATTGGCCGGTTATCCCAATTTTTGACCATGTCGGACACAAATTGGATCGGCTCTTGATAAATGAACATGCTCTTTCCAAAAATGACGAGTTCAGGCCTATGCTGATCCATAAGTTCGGCCAATTTTTCGGTATCTGGTTTATACGGATTCTCCTCCAGGACGGGGAAATTGACAACCCTTTCCCTCCCTGTTTCCGGATCTTCATTCACAAAGTTAAACAGGGCTCCCATCGGTTGGGAACTGAGGTGACCCCCTTTATTCAGAGCGTTGTTCATAACCAATCTCATCTTGCGCATGGGCTGACCTTCGGGACGGTCGCGGTTGAGGAAACGAACCATGGCTTTGAACACGACCTCATTGGCCATCTGCCCGCTGACCGGTCGAAGCTCTATCTCCGAGCATCCAAAAAAACGGCCCATTTCCTGCTGGGCTTCTTTTTCGATGTCCCTGATGAATTCTATCCCTTGATAAAAATAAACCTCCTGTCCTTTCATGGTCCTGTGTTCGGCATACCTTCCAGCGGGATCGGATATTTCACACATCTTGACCAAAACAGAAGGAGTCGACTCAGACGGAATCAGATTGATGGATTCTTTCTGCCTCCACACATTGTTTCGTATAATTTTCTGGGTTAAGGACTGAATTTTTTCGTTAAAAGAAGACATGATGTATTCCCCTTTTTATGGTTTAAAATTCTTTTCTTCAATTATCGCAATTTTATCGAGCCTTGTCTGATGCCGCCCTGCCTCATACTCTGTCTCCAGCCAGATATCGACATAATGGAGAGCCTCGTCCAGCGGCAAAATCCTCCCACCTAAAGTCAGACAATTGGAATCGTTATGGCTTCGGCAAACTTCTGCGACATACTCGTCCCAACAAGGAGTGGCCCGTATCCCTTTAAACTTGTTGGCCACCATGGCCATTCCCAATCCTGTCCCACAAATAAGGATAGCCCGGTCACACACTCCGGATAAAACGGATTGAATAGCTTTTTCTCCGTAATCTACATAATCCACCCTCTCATCCGGACCACAGCCAAAATCTTTGCACTCAATCCCTTTCTGATCAAAATAGTCAAAAACTCCCTTTTTGAGACCAAAACCAGCATGATCAGAAGCCAATGCAATCTTCATATCCATTTCCTCCTGATGATTCGAGTTGTTCATTATATCAACATTTCCAACACTATTAAACCGACAGACGCTTGAAATGGATTTAAAAAAAAGGAAGGAACAGTTAAACTGGATTAATTGTCTTTGACGAGAGCTATTGCCTCGGGAAACACTTCGAGAGCTTTCAGGATAGCAGGATCTGTTTTTCGGTGAGCTTTGATTCCCATTTCGACCCCCCACAGGGCAGAATGGATCTCTCTTTCCAACTCTCTTTTAATTTTGTGTTCGGCGTCTGTGTATTTTTCCTGTTCGAACTCGATTTTTTCATCGTGAAGATAAGCCTTGAAGTCCTCGATAATATCCTGGCCGACCACAAAATTCTGGTCGATGACTTTTTTTATGGAACCTGGGTCTCCTGATCGGTTTTCGTCGGGAAATACATAGTTTTCCGATACCGGTCTTTTCTTTTCTGTGAATTTTATGGCGTAAGTGAAAAAATTGCCTTTTACCAAAAGATCATAGACAAGCCTGTCGAACTGGAATTCGACTTCGTAATCCGGCGTGATCCCCCCTTGCCCGAGAACCTTTCTTCCCCCCGCCGTATAGGTGACTTCTCTCTGATCCTCTGGCGTTTCTTTTCTGTAAAGGTAATAATCCTCGAAATTGGAATAATCCCTCTGGATGGAACGGCCGCTGGGCGTGTAGTACTTGGCAGTCGTCAGGGCCACTGCGGCATTCGGGCCCAGCGGAACGATTGTCTGCACCAAGCCTTTTCCCCAAGAATCCTGCCCGACGATCAATCC
>DAOVBT010000284.1 GCA_030670375.1 Candidatus Aminicenantota bacterium
TTTCGTCCAGATTTTCCGTGCGCTCCTTCCTGTAACGAGCTATAAAAGGAACAGTGGCGCCTTCGGCAAGGAGATCGAGGGTGCTGGAAACTTGCTCTGTCCTGAGGTTGAGTTCGAATGAGAGTTGCTTTATGATGTCCATTTTTTTTCTATCACTTTAGCCTGTTTGGTTTGATAAAATCAAGGGAAAATGGTCATCCATGGAGGACAGATTATCCGTCACCTTTTTTTCAATCGCAGAATACCCTTTTGGTTGTCGATCTCGATGTGGAAGTTGTTGAGGAAATTTTGCCCGAGAAGCCCGTAATCCCGAAAACCTGGGATATCGATAATCAGAGCTTTCACGCTTAAAACACGAAATCCCTCTAATTCAACAGATTTAAGTTTGACCTCATAGGTCTCGGCATATCCCCCCGCTGTCGATATAAGCCTGATGGGTGTGGTTTGATCGATATTTATCCTCAACCTATCCACTGCACTGGACGGGATGGCACACATCGTGGCGCCAGTGTCGAGAATAAATCGGAAGGAATGAGTTCCATTGAGATAGACTTTCACGGAGATGTGCTTGGATCCTGGATTGAACCGGATTGTGACCGCCCCTTCATTTTCTTGCACTTCCTGGATGTTGTTCTCCAATTCTCCGATCCAGTCCCTCATGGTCTCCGGATAATCCCGCATCTGAAGCAACTCTCTGGCTCTAGTCCAGTTTTTTTCTGCCAGTGCGACTTCTACTCCAAGAAGGTGAAGTTCTATATCGTCAGGGAAAACACGCTTTCCCTCCTCGAATGCTATCATTCCGCTGTAGTAGCCTCCTTGATCCAGGATTCTTCTTAGCCAGTCTCTGTAAAGTTTGGCATGGAATTGATCGAGGCCGGATATCCCCTGTCCTTTTATCTCAAAGATATTTTCTTTGATTCTCTCCAAAAACTGTATGGCCTTATGGTAGTCCTCGGTTTCTACCCTGGCTAGAACAGAATCTTTCAGAAGCGTTAGACTCTGGGCTTCGATGACAATGTTCTCATCAAGTATTCGGACGACATCTCTCGCCAAACCATTTTTTAGGAGTTCCGAGGCAAGGGAGTGCATGTGCTTAATGATAGACTGAGGTCTAAGCTGTTGTGGGACATCTTCCTCTGAAAATAGGGAATCCATGCGCAAGCCTTCTGCAAAAGCCTCCAACTTTCTAACAGCAGGAACAGCTTCTCCCATATTCAAGACATAATCAAAATGTGCTTCGCGCCAATTGGCAAGGATAGAATGGAAAAGCTGGTCCATTCGAACATCAGGCAAAAGATCGACTCCTGCAGACCCTGCCCATAAATACCCGTTATCCAGCCACTGGGGAAACGCCCATCCCACGACATGTCCTTCCTGCATAAACACGCCTGCTTCCTGTATTTCATACGGCAACGGGAAGCTCAGGTATGTGCCTCTCTTTTCAGGAGGGGCAATGTCCACTTGAAAACCGGAGTCTTTCTTGAGGAATGAGCGCCATTCTAAGGGCTTGTATTGTTTCCAGGGATTAAGCTCGGGGGTTTTTCCTATTTGATCGGCCTCAAGTTTTAAAATGACGAGAGGATCACCGGTGGTCCAGATCCCTCTCTTTACCTGAATCTCCTCCGATTCTGCTCTCTGAAAGACCAGGTTTTTTCCTCCCAGAAGTGACCAAACAGGCAAAGCGACCCAGTTGTCACCACAAACGGCTGAAATCCATCCAGATATTTCTCTGCCCTCAAGGTCTTGAACGACGACGCCTCCTACGATCAAAGGATGTTCCTTTTTGTCCAAGGGAATAGCCTGGGCGCCCACTCCCCTTGTGGTTGCAGCAAGAGTTGGCATTTCCTTCCTGGGGGATTGAAAAATCATCATAAAAATGAAATAGGCTCCGACGAGAAAGACACACAGGCCTGCAACAAGAACATACCAGGGTACGGTTTTCATTTTCGCTCTTGGTTTGCGGATTAGGGGTTGACCACACGAAACACAATAAACAGAAGATTCCGGGTTGTTCGTACGGCATTTGCGGCAGATCATCTGAGAGGTCCCCTCATTGTGTCTGACCTCCTATTTCCTTCCTGAGCGTTTCAAAAAATATGTCTTTTGCCATTCTTTCAATCCAAGGAGTGTGGCCGCACTTCTCCAACAGTATAAACCGGAAATCCTTTAGGATTCGAGCTAAAGGACGTCTGACCCCCTCGGCAGGATGAGGATCAAAATTGCCATGGATGGCAACCACCGGACATTGGATTTTTTTTCCGTATTCTAAAAGTAGCCCCATGCTTCGAAGCTTTGTGGCCTGTCCCCAAATGCTCTGATAGATGTCGTGCCGGCACTCCAGAATTTGACTTTTGTGAGGAATCGGATCATACGAGTCTGCTTTGGAAACTAACTTTCCCAGGCGCATCAAGGTATCATCTTTATTTGCCATGGCAGGATCTTCTAAGGCATTGATCAGAAGAAGGGCTTTTGCATACTCTTCTTCACTCAGCCTCTTTAGTCGGGTTTTCATGATGTTTTGGGCATCTTTTTCCTCGAACGGACCGCTAGCTATCAGGATGAGTTTTTTAACCGCTGCCGGATTCTGGGAGGTAAATATAAAACTCAACCAGGCTCCCCAGGACCATCCAATCAATGTTATAGGGGGATTACCCTGTTTTGTCACTATATCCTTTAGCTCTTCGATTTGTCTTTCGATGGTTTTGGCTGTTTGCAGGGGCTCCAGAATTCCTCTTGTCGAAGAAAGTTCTCGGGCAACCGATGCCATTTCTCCTGGCACACCCGGTCCCCCATGGATAACTGCTGTTTTAAAAGGTGCCTTCCCGTATTCTCTGAAGTTATTCATACGCGATCCTATTTTAACCCTTTTGATTTAAAAACAAAATGAGCGGGTTTAATGTAGACATAAAATCTCGTATAATCGTATATATAAAGGGAGAAAAAAATCATGAAAACCATTATACGCATCGCCATTAGCGTGTTTTTGATCGTCGTTCTTTTTTCATACACTGCGGGCCAAAAAATAAAAACAGTGGATGATGTCAAAATCATCCAGAATAAAAAAAGGCCCGATCCTCCCAAAGGCATCCCATCAAAAATGAAATTAGAATTGGAAACTGTCATCGGGGAGTCGGATGATCTTGATAAAGCATTTTCCCAGCTTTCCAGTTTTGTCGTAGACGATGGCGGAACTATCTATGCCCTCGATTTTAAAGAGCAAAAAATCAAAGTGTTCGATGATTCAGGCCAATTCATTCGTGCGTTTGGTGAAAAAGGGCAAGGCCCAGGAGAACTCCAGATGCCGGCAGGCATCCATCTCGCCCCTGGCAATGAATTGGCCGTTGATGACGCATTAGCAAAGAAAATAGTCTATTTCACAAAGCAGGGTAAATACATCGATCATGTGTCCTATGCTACCCGATTTCAATTGGTCAATCTCCTGATGGATTCGCAAGGGAATTTTATGGGAAGAGAACTGAAGCTAGAAGGACAGGAAATGTTCTTCGAGATTGTGAAACTCGATACTGAATTGAAATCAGTTTTTTCTCTCGATAAAATCGGATTCCCTATTCCTATTCCAGGTTCGGGAAATAAAATCAACTTGATGGATGCGATCTCGATCTTTCAGTTCGACAGTGCTGGGAACATCTATTATGGCCGGAATCGTGATTATGAAATCAACATGTACACCCCGGGAGGAAAACTCGTCAAATCCATCCGTAAAGATTTCCAGCCGCAGAAAATTACCGAGGAGGATAAAGAAGAAATTTTAAGCAGATTGGACAGTGTTCCTGCCGCGGGCGCTGTCAATCTCAGGGAGATGTTCGAATTCCCCAAGATGTTTCCTCCGTTCCAAACATTCACCTTGGATGAAAGCGGTCGGATTTTTGTCCGGACCTGGGAGAAAGGCCAAGAGGAAGACGAATTCGTTCACGATATCTTCGATTCAGAGGGACGAT
>DAOVBT010000184.1 GCA_030670375.1 Candidatus Aminicenantota bacterium
TCTGCATCATCCGCTCTTCGTTCCGGTATTGTTCGGCTATCCGGTCATCCAGAAAATCATACTGGAAGGGGTATTCCGGATTGAACCGTTCCCAAACAACCTCTGCATCGCTCAATGCCTCCTGTATCCGTCCCGAGGTAATCCTGATGGAGACGGTATTCGCCTGATTGGGCTGGATGTAGGTGATAATCGGGATGATCTCATGGTGCATAGATTCGTAGTTGAAGTCTTTGATCACTCCGATTACGTTTCCGTTTAAAAAGGGGGCAAAAGTCGCCATGGACATTCCCACGGCGTCTTCCGGTCTTTCCAATCCCAGCCGTCGCACGGCGGTCTCGTTCAGGATAAAAGCTTTGGTTGCATCTGTAGGATACTCGATGGAAAAATCCCGGCCTGCAATAATCTCCATCCCATACGTTTTAAAAAAATCGTATTCGACGCGGTTGTGCGGCATGCTGAAAGGGCTGGTTAACACCTGGCCGTTCACTTCGGTCCGAAATCCAGGAGAATCCAGCAACCGTCCTGTCGGTGCTCGTTTCGACAGGGTAGCGAACAGGATATGGGGACTGCTGGTAAGCTGCTGTTTGAATTCCTGCCAGTTCTTCTTGATCGTTTGATCGGCACGGAGCATGATGATATTCTCCCGTTCGAAACCGAGGTCTGCATTTTGTAAAAACCACATTTGTTTGTAAACCACACCCACACCCACAATCAAGGCAACCGATATGGCAAATTGAAAAACGACAAGCACTTTGCGCATCAAGGCCCCTCGGGTTCCGTGAGTCAGCTCCCCGCGCAAAATGGTTACCGGTCTGAATGCCGAAAGGTAAAGCGCGGGATAAAAACCCGAGGCAATGCCTGTCAGGAAAAAAACGCCTAAAACCGTCAACAATCCAACCGGATTGAGCAGCAATCCAAAACTGATATTGCGGCTGGTAAAAGCATTGAAGGCAGGGAGCAAAAGAGCGACTAGGACCAAAGCCAACCCAATGGCCATCAGGGCTACCATCAAAGACTCTCCTAAGAACTGGGCAGTGATTCGCCGGCGATTAGCACCCACAACCTTCCGCAACCCGACTTCTCTGGCACGTTGTGTGGCCCTGGCTGTGGAGAGATTCATGAAGTTGATGCAGGCAATGATCAAAACAAACAGGGCAATGATGGTAAACAGGTTGACATACCGGATGTCGCCGTTAGCTTCCAGTTCTTTGCTCGTGTGGGAATGCAGGTGGATGTCGGTGACCTTTTGCAGGAGGATCGTGTTTCCCTGGCTGGCCGGAACAATATTGCCATCCTTGTCTTTCCGGATGCCCAAAACGCGGTCCATAAAATCAGGGATTTTTGCCCTTACAGCATTGGGATCTGTCCCCGGCGCAAACCGCACATAGGCAAAAGTCACATTGTCCGTGAAATTCCTGGTTCCATGAAAATAATCTCTCTCACCGCTCCCCTGAAGTCCTTTTAAGGCAAGGTAGGGAGCCAAAAAATCGAAATAGACATGGGTGTTCGAAGGGGTGTCCTCCATGACTCCGGTCACCTGAAGGAGATAAGTCTGGTCGATTTTCATCTGCTTTCCGATCGGATTATCGTCCCGGAAGTATTTTCTTGCCATAGACTCGGAGATAACCAAACCATCCGGTTTAGCTAGCGCTGTCTGGGGGTCACCTTGGACCAGAGGAATGGAAAAAACATCAAATATATCTTTTTCGGCGAAATAAAAACGCTTCTCCTCATAATGAATATCCCCCACACTCACCAAGGTTGTCCCAACAGGATAAATGCGCACAGCGTTTTCGATCTCGGGGAATTCTTTTTCCAAAAAAACCACAAAGGACGGCGCCAGAGAAGCAAACCCGCCTCGCACCGATCCGTCTGGACTGAGCCACTGTCGTTCGAGACGGTAGAGATCTTCCGCATTCTTGTGGTAGGTGTCATAACTCAGCTCATACTGGACGAACAAAAGGATGAGGAGACAGACCGTCATCCCGATGGCCAGGCCTGTGATGTTGATAAAGGAAAATCCTTTTTTCCGGATGATATTTCGCCAGGCAACTTTCAGGTAGTTGGATAGCATGACTCCCTCCCAAAATTACTATTCATTTTTCGTGAGCAATCCAGGCTTTTGGTTTCAATATTGTAGACGAAATCTCTATCCAGAAGGTTGCGAAAGGAACAGAAATTATCAGAATCGTCTGAAGCGTCTGCGTGTGCTCTTTTCGTTGACAGGCTCAGCATCGATGGCCCACATGCCGCGGCCGTGAGTAGCGATAACGACGATGTTGTCTCGAGGATGAATGATTAGATCGAGCGCATAAACAGACGGCAAATTGCCCCCCAGGACATTCCAGGTTTTGCCACCGTCTTTGGTGACATACACACCCACGTCTGTGGCCACATAAAGAATGTTCCTGTCAACAGGGTCTTCTCTGATGACATTCACAGGCCCGAGAGGAATATTGCCGGAGATGTCTTCCCAGGTTTTGCCAAAATCCGTGGATTTCCAAATATAGGGGTTAAAATCATCATCCCGTTTGCCGTTTTGGGTCATGTAGACCGTCCCCATATCATAGGCAGAAGCGACCATTTTGGATATCCACTTCTGATAGGGCAGGCCATTCATGATCTTTTTCCAGGTTTTGCCGCCATCTTTGGTAACATGGACATTTCCGTCATCGGTTCCCACGTAAATCAATCCGAATTTGAGAGGGGATTCGGCAATCGCAAAGAGTGTTTGGAAAGGGATATCTCCCAGCTCAGACTTGATATTTCGGGTCAGGTCCGGGCTGATTCTCTCCCAGGAATCTCCCTTATCTTTTGACAGAAACAGATACTGCATGCCGTGATAAACGATGTTGGAATTGTGGGGAGAAAGGATGAAAGGCGCGATCCACTGTCCTCTGAGGCGAGGCTCATTGGGATAGGGCCTGGGAAGGACGCGTTTGTTTTGCCATCGTCCATCTTCACCCAGTACGCTCCTGCTGATAGTTCCGTAGAAACCAGCAGAATAGACGGTTTTCTGGTCTGTCGGGTCGATGGCATGGCTGCTGCCTTCACCGCCCGGCGCTCCCTCAAAATCCACGGTCTGGATGCCTTCTAATGGTCTCCCGTATCTATCCGTCCCGCCCTTGATCACCTGACCACGGAAGCTGCCATGATCCTGCATCGAGCCGTACACACGGAAGGGGGTGTCCATATCGTAGTTGATGTTGAAAAACTGGCACACAGGAAGATTGTCTCTGAACTGCCGCCAGGTCTTGCCTGCATCATAAGATATGACGATGCCGCCGTCATTGACATTGATCAGGTAGTTGGAATTGTCCGGATCGATCCAGAGTCCGTGGTGGTCACCATGCATACCCCTCAGGCCACGGAATGTTTTTCCTCCGTCATTCGAGACATTCAGGCCCAGGCCCATGGTGTAGATGGTATTTTCATCGTTGGGGTCCACACGCATCTGGCCAAAAACCCAGCCGTATGTGGCGGAATGGCGTTGCATGTAGGGTTTCATTTCCTCAGTCAAGCCGCTTACCTGAGTCCAAGTTTCTCCCTTGTCATCGGAATGGTAAACGGTTGCCCCTTTGATGATGCCGGCCAATCCGGACGTGTAATCATCGGCTTTTTCCTCTTCGGTCAATTCCCTTGCAAGTTCATAGTTATCGACAAAGGCATAGATCACATTGGGTTTGGTCAGGCAGAGATCGATGCCGATCCGGCCCCTATGTTGGGCGGCTGGAAGGCCGTTGTTGATCGGCTTCCATGTCGCGCCGCCGTCTGTGGTCTTGTGGATTCCGCTTCCCCCGTAGTTGGGCTCGTTCCGGGGATCATTCCATTTTTCTCTCACGCGCTGCCAGGTTGCGGCATATAGGGTGTCATGGTTCGATGGATCCATGATCAAGTCGATGGCCCCTGTCATATCGTCGATGTGCAGGATTTTTTCCCAGGTGGTACCGCCGTCTGTAGTCTTGTAAACACCGCGCTCCTCGTTGTTTGTCCATTCGTGACCTGAAGCTGCCACGTAAACAACATCGGGATTTTCGGGATGAATAACGATCCGTGCGATGGTGTTGGTGTCGGCCAATCCCATGTGCTTCCAGTTTTTTCCGGCATCGATAGATTTGTAGATTCCTACCCCGGCCTGGGAGCTCCGGAAAATGTTGGCCTCTCCGGTCCCCACCCAAACGATATCGGGATTGGATGGAGCGATAGCCACATCACCGATCGAAGTCGAAGCTTGTTTCTCGAACACAGGTTCCCATGTTGTTCCTTCGTTTACGGTTTTCCAGACACCTCCGGACGCAGTAGCCACGAAGATCGTGTAATTTTTCCCTTTTGGCGTGACAACAGCAATATCCGTGCATCTGCCGCTGACGTTTTTGGGTCCGATGTGATACCACTTCTCCTTGTTGAAGGGCGAACTCTCAGTCATTTCAAGATGTTTTTCGTACCCCTTCAAGCGGAGTGCGGGATCTGTGGACTCGATTTTCTGCAGTCTTTTTCCTCTTTGGGCTTGAACAGGAGATACCGCAAATACAAGAGTAAGAACAAATAATCCCAAAATAGCCACTGTCCAGCAAAGTCGTTTTCGGTTAATCATAATGCCTCCTTAAATAGATATTTATTAAAGAATTGATTTTATTTATATTAAATCCTTTTTTCAATACTTATCCTGAATTATTCATAAACGGGAGCAAAACCATTCCTGAAAGCCCATATAAAGCCTTTTGATATCACGGAAATAGGGATGCTTCCGGTGTCCCCGAATTTATTGTAATCTTGAATAAAACAGCTATATAATATTGAGCTCATGCCACAACTCCCCTTTAAGTTCATCCTGAAGACAATCGTTCTTTTTCCTGCTATCTTTTTTGCAGTTTGGAGCAGCGGGTTCTGCGACACAAGCCAGGCATGGTTGAATAACTCTGCGACCTTTACCCTCTCCTCTTCACTAGGCCTTAAACTGTCGCATGAGTCCCGCCATCTAGATATCACCTATTCCAATCCTTATCTTAAGAACATCGCGGGCGGAGTCGTTTTAAAACTTACCAAAAAAATAAAATTTTAGGCACTCTAAAAAAGTGTAAAAGTGTTAAAACCGAAAAAAAAAAACAACCACAAAACATAAACAAAGGAAACGGGAA
>DAOVBT010000039.1 GCA_030670375.1 Candidatus Aminicenantota bacterium
TAATCCAAGATTAAATTTGGCAAGCATCTCTATTTCCGTGATACTAAAATGCATTATATCTGCTTTTAGGAATGGGTTTGCTCCCGTGAAGATTTTTGTCGTGCTCAATACAGCCTCGCCGACAATTTGGGGATGTCCCCATATTGCTTCCCTCGAAGAGCAACCTGTAAAGAAGGCTTGGTTAGGTTGGGACGGGGTCTTCAATGGTCGCTTCAACCATCCCAAAAAGCCCCATTTATCACGGAAATTGAGACGCTTACTTTAATTTGGCAGAGTAAGGGATAGTCATTGTCCGGCGACCCGATATAATCTATAATCAAAATCGTGGAATAGGAAATGGGTTCAACGAGCGTCAGTAAAGAAAAACGAGATGCTCTTCGCAAAAAAATGGAGAGCCTTGGTATTCATGAGAAGGATATTATAGAAAAATTTATCCGCTCGAGCGGAAAGGGCGGGCAAAAAGTCAATAAAACTTCCACATGCGTATACTTGAAACACATTCCGACCAATACGGAAGTGAAATGCCAGAGGGAGCGCTACCAGGCTATCAACAGATACCTTGCGCGGAAAATTCTGGTTGATAAAGTGGAAACGATGATTCGAGGGAAGGAAAGCGAGGAACAGAAAAAGATCGCCAAGATCCGCCGTCAAAAGAGAAAACGTTCCAAAAAAGCCAAAATGAAGATGCTGGAGGATAAGAAAAAACAAGCCAAGAAGAAAAAAAACCGGAGCTTCCGTCCCAGCCCCGAAGATTTTGACGCATAACCTATCGGGATAGTTTCACGAGCATCTGGAGCAGCAGATTTGCCCCTTTATCCAGATCCTCCCATTTGATCTTTTCCTTGGGTGAGTGGCTTATGCCGTCCTCACAAGGAATAAAAATCATCCCGGGATCAGCCACAGACGCTACGATCTGTGCATCATGTCCGGCTCCGCTGGGAAGTGTTATGTACTCATAGCCTAGCCTGTCACTCTCTTTTTTCATCATATCCATGATTTTTTCCGGGATGATGACAGGGTCGGCTTTATCCACGACTCGGGATGAAAATTGCAATCCCCGGGTGGAGGCCACATCGTTCGCCATGGATGCCAATGTCTTTTCCAGTTCTATCAGGATTTGCGGGGAAGTGCTCCGGAAATCCAGCGAGAAATCCACTTCACCGGGAACAATGGTGAAAGCTCCGGGGTGGACCTGGACCCGGCCTATGGTCAGCATGCTGCCGTAATGATGGGTGGCCACATATTGCGTGCTCTTGAGGGCAAAATCGGACAAACCCAACAGAGCATCGTGGCGCAGTTCGAACGGGGTGGTCCCGGCATGGCTTGCCTCTCCCAGGAATTGGCATACCCAATAATTCTTCCCGGCAATAACTTCCACAATGCCTATCGGCTTATTTTCTGTCTCGAGAACAGGCCCCTGCTCGATATGGATTTCCAGGAACGTTTCTATTGCGGGCCTTTGTTTGTGGGCTTCCATGATGCCATCGATATTGAATTCCGTGTTTTTTAAAACATCCACAAACGAGATCCCGAACTGGGTTTTTCCTTTCTCCAAAAATTCTCTGCTCGGTGGAGCGATAAATGCACGGCTGCCGAGAAAGTCGCCGATCAGGTTCCCTTCCTCGTCTGTAAAAGAGGCCACTTCTAGCGGCTTTGTCCTCTCGACTCCTTCCTCCTTTATCCGCCTCAGACATTCCAACGCTGAAAGAACACCGATCGAACCGTCGAACATCCCGCCGTTGATCACGGTGTCGATATGAGAGCCTGCCATTATCGTTTTTCCCGTTCCCTCCAATCGGCCAAAAATATTTCCTACACCATCTTGCCGGAGCTGGAGTCCGGCGTTTTTGATCCTGTCCTTGAGCCATTCGCGGGCTTCGAGATCAGATCTACTGAAAGACGGCCGGCTTATCCCTCCTTTGGGGTCCCGGCCGATCTGTCCCAGCTCTTCGATATCCTTTATGAGTCGATCAAGATTTATCCGGATATCCATCTTCTTTCCTTCATTGGATAAGGGCGATCATTTCTCTCACGGCCCTATCGATGCCGACTAGTGCCGCTCTTGCCACTATAGCAAACCCAATGCTGAATTCCTTCATCTCTGGAATGGCGGTTACAGGCCTGATATTGAAGTAGTCCAGCCCATGACCGGCATGGATCACCAATCCTGATCCGGCCCCGTTCCTGGCCGCCTGCCCGATTTCTTCCAAGGCTTGATCGCGTTTTTCCCCGGGTTTCAAGTCAGCGTATTTCCCGGTGTTGATCTCGATCAGATCGACTCCGACTCTTTGGCATGCGTCTATTTGGTCGGTATCGGGGTCCACAAAGATGCTTACTCTTATCCCTGCCTGTCTAAGCTCCTGGATGTGAGCCTGGAGGTGAGCTTCATTCGCGAGGACATCCAGCCCACCTTCTGTGGTTATTTCCTCATCCCGTTCGGGAACCAAGGAAACGATGTCTGGTTTTATGTCCATAGCAATGTGTTTCATTTCGTCGGTGGCAGCCATTTCGATGTTGAGTTTTGTCTTTACGGTTTGTTTGAGCAAATGGAGATCCCGTTCTTTTATGTGCCGCCTGTCCGAACGGATATGGCAGACGATCCCTTCTGCCCCGGCCTGTTCGGCTAAAAGCGCAGCAAGCACAGGTTCAGGGATAGTGTGCCGGCGTGCTTCTCTTATGGTGGCGATGTGGTCCACATTGACTGCAAGTTTCATGTTCCCCTCCATTTCAAATTCTTCCTGTACCATTATACCGGGAAAAACGGAACGGTTCTATTTTTTTTATGTTTAAATGGGGTCAAACCTTGACATTGGACATACTTTTAACTGCCACTTGACTTCTTGTTATGTAGAAGCAGCTCCAACCTAAGAAATTTTTGCAACTCCAAAATGTCCAATGTCAAGGTTTGACCCCAATGTGTTTGGATAGGACTTTGGCCATCCGATTTGCCAAATCTTCCAGTTCCTTCTGATCCTGGCCTTCGACCATGATCCGGGCCAAAGGTTCTGTTCCGGAATACCGGAGATTGAACCGGCCGCGGTTTTCAAGACGATTTTCGATCTCCTCCATCGTATGGATGATTTCGGGATAGAGCGAAAAATCGTCCTTTTTGGATACCGCCACATTTCTGTGGACCTGAGGGTAAACTCGATAATCTTTGACTTGGTCAGAAAGCGACATACCTTTTGCAGAAATAGCCTCAACCATTTTAATGCTGGTCAGGATCCCATCGCCGGTGGGGCAGTCGTCCAGAAAAATGGTGTGACCCGACTGCTCCCCTCCCAGATTCGCCCCTGACTTGATCATCTCCTCCAAAACGAACCGGTCACCCACCTTGGTACGGATGAGGTTTAGCTCCAGTTTTTCGAGAGCCTTTTCCAGACCCATGTTGCTCATCGTGGTTGCCACAACCCTGTTGGATTTCAAACGTCCTTCCTCCTTCATGAATCGGCACTGGACAAAAAGGGTGTGGTCTCCGTTGAGGATCTGGCCGTTTTCATCGACCCAGATGGCCCTGTCCGCATCTCCATCATAAGCGATTCCTATGTCGGCTTTGGTTGTGACGACGCTTTCGGCAAGCTTTTCCGGATGAAGCGATCCACATCCCGCGTTGATGTTCTTGCCATCGGGAGAAGAGTGGATCGATAGGACCTCAAATCCCAGCAATTGAAAAACAAACGGGGCAATAGCAGAACTCGCTCCATTCGAACAGTCCAGGACAACCTTGATGTTGCGATTGTTTTTTCCTTCAGGAAACCGGCTCAACAGGAATTCTGTGTATTTTTGTCCCAAAGTCGGCTCCGGATCGATCGGGATCATTTCGGGTTCGACCGGCCTCTGGAGTCTCTTGATGCCGTCTTCAAGCCGCTTTTCCCATGTTTCAGGTATTTTCATGCCTGCCGAGGAGAAAATTTTGATGCCGTTGTCCTGGTAGGGATTGTGGGAAGCCGAGATGACGATTCCTGCCGAGAAGTCGTGCATTTTGGTGAGGAAAGAAACAGCCGAAGTGGGAATGATCCCTGCAGAATTGACTTTTCCATTCTTGGATCCCACTCCTTGGAAAAGTGCCTTCTCCAACCATTTTCCCGATTCCCTGGTGTCCCTTCCGATTATAACCTTAGGAGGCAGTCCCTCCTGTTGGAGCAGTTCCACCAGCGCTTCGCCTAGAACACAAACCGTAGAATAGTCCATAGGGAATTGGCCAGCAACTCCCCTCATTCCATCTGTTCCGAAGAGTTTTGTCATTTTTTGCCCCGCAGGTTCACGTCGGTATAAAAACAAAAATTATACAGGAAAATGAAGACAATTCAAGGAAAAATCCCCCTTCTTACTTTTTTATTGTCGGCGATTCTTCTTCCTTTATTTCCTGGATCAGGATCCGCACTATCACCGTTGTTCGGGCCGAAGCCAATCGCAGATCAGGATTGAGGATGATAAGGCTGGCCTCTACTTCCGTTGGTTCTGTCAATGCCGATATGTCGACCGGTGTGGTTCTCACTCTGTCGTCTTTGTTGATTTTGCTCTCCGGCCCTCTCACCCGGACGCGGGAAGGGACCACCTCGATTTTGGCGACACCCAATCCTTCCGGGAGTTCTCCCATGATATCGGGCTCCACTTCGAGCATCTCTTCCACGATTCTCTCTAATTTCAATTTCACTTGCATCGGGGAAATTTCCTTGACCTCGGCTCCCTCGGGAGCTTGGACCATGTTTGGGCTGAGATAATAATCCTGCACGTCCATCTGAGCTCCACGAAGATCCAGGACCGCATTGACATTGGCTGATGTGAACTGGTCGATCAGCCTTTTGGGCGCTCGGATTATGACATTCAGTGTCGGTGGCGGTTTTTCCACCAGTGCCATGCCGGGAGGGATATTGTGAACATCGAGACGAACGGTCAGGATTTTCTCATCGAAGATTTTATCGTCAGGAATGAGTGTTAGCCACAGGACAAGGGCAATAAGAAAGGAGAATAGTTTGAGTCCCCAGTTTCGCAAAAATACCCGTCTGAATAATCTTATCATTTTATTTCAAATAGTTGATCAATTTTTCCTTGAGCTGTTTTTTTTCCAACCCTCTTTCCAAGCGACCTTTTATGGCCACGGAAATGGTTCCGGCCTCTTCCGACACGACGATAACCAAAGCATCGGTCTCTTGACTCAGTCCCAAGGCAGCCAGGTGCCTGGTCCGGGCCATGAACTCGTCACCCAAATTGTGGGTGGCAGGAAGGGGGAGAAGACAACCTGCGGACAAGATCCTGTCACCTTTGATGATCACCGCACCGTCATGGAGGGGAGAGTTGGGGAAAAAGATGGAGACCAGCAGGTCCTTTGTTACGGCGGCATCGATTTTGGTGCCGCGGTCAGAATAGCTCTTCAAAGAGATGTCCTTCTCGATGGCGATCAACGCCCCGATTTTTTTCGAGGCCAGATAATCCACGGCAAGAAAAACGTCTTCCATTTTTTCCGACAGGGCTTTGAGGGTCATGGGCTTTCGGAATGACTGGGAGCCGATTGTCGTCAGGAATCTCCGGATTTCCCCTTGGAACAGCACGATGATGGCGATAATCAGGTACATGATGAATTTTTCGATGATCCAATGGGAGACGACGAGCTTGCCCCACTGGGTGATCAGATAAAACAGTCCGACGATGCCGATGCCGATGGCCATCTGGTAGGCTTTGGTGTCTTTGATCAAACGGAAGAATGAGTACAGGATGACGGTGACAAGGAGGATGTCGAGAAAATCTCCAAGCGTGAAGTTGGCCAGGGCGTTTATGATATTCTCAAGCATATTGGATCGTTTTCTCCTTATCAGATCTCTCGTCTGCGTCGTTAGCAAGGTCCTCGTTCGTGATGGCCTCGGCCACTGTGATCGCTCTTTTTACGCGTTCAACGTCGTGAACCCTCAAGATATGAGCACCCTTGAGGACGGATATAACAGCGCTGGCGATGGTCCCCTCGGATCTTTCTTGGGGAGGAAGGTTGAGGATCTTACCGATGAAGGATTTGCGGGATATCCCCAACAAGATCGGTCGGTCAAGGTTTTCCAAAAAGTGCAGGTTATTGATGATGGCCAGATTGTGCCTCATGCTTTTGCCGAATCCTATTCCCGGATCGATGATGATTTTTTCCCGCTTGATACCGTAGGCTTTTGCCGTTGCGATTCTTTCCTCCAGGAAACACTGTATTTCTTGATACAGGTCCTCGTAGAAGGGATTGGATTGCATGGTTTTGGGCACACCCTTCATGTGCATGAGGATAATCGGAGCACCGGAGTCGGAGATCAAAAGCGGCATGCGGTCATCGAAACGAAACGCACTGATGTCGTTGATGATATCCGCCCCTGCGGCCAAAGCCTCTTCGGCCACTTTGGCCTTGGTGGTGTCCACCGAAATGAGGACCTTTGTCCTTTTCCTGAGTTCCGCGATGACGGGGATGATGCGTTTCAGTTCTTCTTGTTCGGATATCGGATCAGAACCCGGGCGGGAGCTTTCTCCTCCTATGTCGAGGATATCTGCCCCTTGTTTTTCCAATTCCAATCCTTTTTTGACGGCCCTGTCTTTATCAAAATACAATCCAGGGTCTGAAAAAGAATCGGGGGTGACGTTGACGACACCCATGAACCAGGTTTTATGGCCTAATGTGTGATGTTTGCCGTTGACCTCGAAAATAGGCTTCTTTCTCACTTCTTACGCTTCTGCCGGGTCCCCTTTTGCCTGTTCCTTTTTGGGTTCTGCTTTTTTTGCAATCTTTTTCTTTGGGCCCTTTTTATTTCCTTTGATGATATCTTCGATTTCTTCCGATGAGAGGATTTCCTTATCCAGCAATGCCTCTGCGATTTTTTTAAGCATTGGTTTATTTTTTTCCAGAAGTTCTTTAGATCTTTCGAAATTCCGTGTGATGATCTTTTTCACTTCAACATCGATGAGCTCGGCCGTCTTTTCGCTGAAGTTTTTATGCATGGCCAGTTCTTTTCCGAGAAAAATGAGGTCATCACGCTCGCCAAAGGTCAACGGACCCAAATCAGACATCCCGTACTGGCAGACCATTTTCCGGGCAATGTCGGTCGCGGTCTCGAAGTCATTGGCTGCTCCTGTGGTGGATTTGTTCAGGAACAGATTTTCGGCAACTCGTCCCGCCATCAGGACAGAGAGCTGTGCCTCAAGATAGGTTTTGGAATAAGTGTACCGGTCGTCAAGGGGAAGCTGCTGGGTTATTCCCAACGCCATCCCACGGGGGATTATCGTCACTTTGTGGATGGGATCGGCCTCAGGGATTATCGTGGCAACCAGAGCATGGCCGGCTTCATGGTAAGCCGTGCTCTTTTTTTCCTCATCGCTGATGATCATGCTTTTTCTCTCCGCACCCATCAGCACTTTGTCCTTTGAGCTCTCCATGTCCGCCATCATGACGTCTTCCTGGCCGAGACGTGCAGCGAGCAGGGCTGCTTCGTTGACGAGGTTGGCCAAGTCGGCTCCTGAGAATCCAGGGGTGGATCGACCCAGGACCTTTAAGTCCACATCTTTATTCAGAGGGATGTTTTTCACATGGACTTTGAGGATATCTTCACGGCCTTTGACATCGGGCATGTTTACTACAATATGCCGGTCGAAACGGCCCGGCCGGAGGATAGCGCTATCCAGAATATCCGGCCTGTTTGTGGCAGCGATCAGGATGACTCCTTCGTTGGCGTCGAATCCGTCCATTTCCACAAGGAGCTGGTTGAGGGTTTGTTCTCGCTCGTCGTGTCCGCCGCCGAGCCCTGCCCCTCTTTGCCGGCCGACAGCATCGATCTCATCGATAAAGATCAAGCACGGGGCGTTTTTTTTCCCTTGTTCGAACAGATCCCTCACCCGGGAAGCCCCGACTCCGACAAACATCTCGACAAAATCAGAACCGCTGATCGAGAAAAAGGGCGTTCCGGCTTCACCGGCCACTGCTCGGGCAAGGAGTGTTTTTCCTGTTCCCGGAGCCCCGACAAGAAGGACGCCTTTGGGGATCCGTCCTCCGAGCTTTTGAAACCTGTGGGGATCCTTCAGGAATCCGATGATTTCTTGCAGCTCTTCTTTGGCTTCCTCCACACCGGCCACATCCTTAAAGGTCACTTTTTTATGCACGCCCGAGAAGAGCTTGGCTCGGCTTTTTCCGAAGGATAGAGCCTTGTTCCCGCCGGACTGCATCTGGCGCATGAAAAACACCCAGAAGAGGATGAGGAGGAGAATCGGAAACCAGGTGAAAAGGTAGCCATACCATGGATTGCGGTTGGTGTCCTTGACGGTCATGATGACGTTGTGTTCCCGCAAAATTTTGACGAATTCATCGTATTGGAGAAGCACGACACTTTTGAATTCCTGCCCATCGGTGAATTTTCCTTTCAGCTGGCTGCCCGTGATGGTCACTTCGTTGATATTTCCCCTTTCGACTTCGTCCATGAAATCTGAGAAATTTATTTCCCTTTTGATTGCACTGGGTGTTTGGAGAAGACTGTAAAGGACAATGATGATGATCCCGGCTGCGATCCAGAAAATAATGCTTCGGTATGATTTTGGTGGTTTTCTTCGTACATCTGGCATTGTTTATTCCTTTTAGATAATTATTTTAGCACGTTTTGAAAAAAATTGTTAACAAAACTGCTATTAAATATACGCTTAAAATCCCGAATCTTATTCATCTGATTGGAAGCATCTCTATTTCCGTGATACCATAATGCTTTATGTCGGCTTTTAGGAATGGTTTTGCTTCCGTGAAGATTTTTGACGCCCTTTCTCACCGCCCTTCTCGGCGGCTGCGGAACTCCGCACGTTAACTCCCAACCTCTGCCACTCTATCCTCTGTTCCCATGATTGCCCGGCTCTCTAATCCTTTAGCAAAGTCGTGCTCAATACAGCCTCGCCGACAATATGGGGATGTCCCCATATGGTTACCCTCGAAGAACCACCTGTGAAGAAGGCTTGGTTAAGTTGGGTCGGGATCCTCAATGGTCGCTTCAACCATCCCCAAAAACCTTATTTATCATGGAAATAGAGATGCTTACATAATCTAACCATGAGTTGATTCCACAGGAAGAGTGTGTTACATTTTTTGATTGGTGTGAGATAGTGCTATATGGCTAAACCCAAGCTGATCTTTCCGCTTTTGCTTTTCCTCTTTTTCTCATGGGGTTTCCTTTTCGGGCAGCAGACCGAATTCTCCTCTGAGGAAATCACGATCATTGCCCGCTTTTGGGAAAAAAAGGGCGATCTCATCTCTGCCACGGGAAATGTGGAAGTGCACTACAAAAATGTTACCCTATTGGCGGATGGAGCAGAGGTGGATATTGAAACCAAGGACGTGTATGCCTGGGGGAATGTGACGATTGTTTCACCGGAAGAAAATGTGAGTTGTGAGGAAATGCGCTTCAATTTGGATTCTTCCCAAGGACAGATGAAAAACGTCTACGGCATGATTCAGCCCACTATCTTATACAAGGCTGAGTCGATCGACAGGAAAAACCAGGACCTGTATGGTTTCAAAAAGGCAAAATTCACGACCTGCACGCAACCGGTTCCCCGCTGGCAATTTTCCTGTTCCCGGGCGAATTTAAAAAAAGATGATTACATGGAAATGTGGAATGCTGTCTTCAGGATAAAGAAGATACCGATTTTTTATCTTCCCTACATGCGATATCCTTTGGATAAAGAGAGAGCTACGGGTCTTTTGATGCCTCAAGGCGGGTATTCCGGTCGAAAAGGAATCTTTTATTCCCAGAGTTTCTACTGGGCTATAAAAAGAAACATGGATGCGACGTTCAATCTTGATTATTTCGGGGATAGAGGATTGGGCGGCGGCCTCGAGTATCGGTATCTTTTTTCTGAGGGAACAGGGGGCCTACTGAATTTGTATTATTTTCGATTCAACGAAAGAGCTCCAGCCGATTCCCCAGAAAA
>DAOVBT010000394.1 GCA_030670375.1 Candidatus Aminicenantota bacterium
CGATCGTTGCAGCCTCGCCGGTTTTATCAGAAACCAAAAAATGGATGTGGGTGCTGTTCGTCGAGATCCTGATAGATGCATTGCTTGCAATCACTTCTTTGACACTCGATGCGGTGTCTAGCTGATACTGAACCCACTGCAGCTCATCCAGCGCCGGACGTGCATCCGGAGAGGGAAATTGTGTCTCCTCGAGCCACATCACTTCAACAACTAGACCGGCTTCGTTCATACCTCCCATGGGGTATTCTTTGCCGTACTGATTGAAGGTGATACTTCCGTATTTCGAGACCCACTGGACCGACGTAGCCGATGGTTCGAAGGAATGGATGGACATTTTGGCCAGGTTCCTTTTGTTGACCATCACAAAACCATAGCCGATACCCCAGTCATAATTCCTCCCAAAAACAAGATTTTGACCACTCTTCAACACAAAAGTCGAACAGGCCTCAAGCGCTGGACCGGAATGGATCACTGACAAAAACAGAAGTATTATCAGGATGTGTGTGCTGAGCTTTTTCATTTGGCACTCCCTCCTCTAATATTACTTTACCCCAGAATAAATTTCAATTTCTTCCGATTTTTAAGTAAACTTAGAAAATATCGAAGGAAACACCTGTATGAAAAAGGAGATAGCCATGAGGAAGAACATTCGCTGGATTTTGCTATCTGTCGTAGTATTTTGCCTCTCCTCTCAGTTTTTAATGTCTGAGAAAGAAGCCTCTACAACTGTGGATATGATGATAATCGGCGGGACGGTCATAACGATGGATGGCGAACGTCGGGTGATCGAGGACGGCGCTTTGGTCATCAATGGAGATCGCATTGTGGATGTGGGTTTAACCCGGGAACTGCAATTCAAATATCGGCCAAAGAGAATAATAAATGCCAAAAACAAAGTGGTGATGCCGGGACTCATTGACGGACATGGGCACTCCGGTCACACATTGGTTAAGACTATGGGGATGGGTAGACCACAAGCCTGGTGGGAGGCGTGCGAGCTGATCTACGCCCAAGGCTCCGATGAGGATTTCTGGCGTGCCGATGCACTGCTTGCTGCGCTTGAGCGTCTCAAGTTCGGCGTGACATGCGGGATCACATACTTCGGTGGAGGCGACAGCGTAATGCGCACTGACGATCCCAAATACGGAAACCTGCACTTAACCGCCGTGCAGAAAGTAGGTATCCGGGAATTTCTGGCGGTTGGGCCACGGCGGCCGCCCTTTCCGCGAAAGTTTTCCCATTGGGATGGAGAAAATCGCCGGGATGTTATGGTCAGTTTTGAGCAACAACTTGAGACCTGCGAGACTTTAATCCAGCGCTGGCATGGCAAAGCGAATGGCAAGCTCAACCTCTGTATGATGTTTCCTGTCCATCACTCCGAACGCGATACACTCACAACAATCGAATTGGAAGACATGAAGCGCCAGGCGAATGCGACCCGGGCGCTCACAGAGAAATACGGTTTGCTTTTCACTCAAGATGGACACACACGCACCACTATCAAATTCGCCCATGAAGAGCTTGGCATACTCGGGCCGGATTCTCTTCTTTCCCATTGCACCGAGATCACAGAAGAGGAGATCCAAATCTGTAAGGAGCACGATATCAAAGTTGTACACAATCCCAGCGCGAATTATTCGATAAGGGGACGTTGCCCGGTTACAGAGCTGTTGGATGCGGGTGTGACGGTGATGCTCGGATCGGATGCCACTGGCCCCGACCGAAGCTACGACATGTTCCGCCACATGTTCCAGTGCATGCGCTATCACCGTTTCCATTTTCGAGATGCCAATGTCCTTCCTGCAGGCAAAGTCTTGGAGATGGTCACCATCGATGCCGCTCGAGCTCTTGGACTCGAACATGATTTGGGGTCACTGGAGCCTGGAAAAAAAGCAGACGTGATCCTGATCGACATGTTCAAGCCGCATCTTGTTCCGGCAAACATGCCGGTCCATCGTGTGGCCTATTTTGCTAACGGCAATGATGTGGATACTGTGATCATTAACGGCGAGGTTCTGATGGAAAATAGGCAGGTCAAAACCGTGAATGAGGCAGAGGTGCTCAAGCTTGCCGAGAAAGCCATTGAAGATGCCATAAAACGGACAAACCTCCAACATCTGTTGACCCTTCCCGAAGGTTTTTGGGGCGCGACCAAAGGATTATCACAATAGCATCGCAATGAATTTTTCTTTGGAAACATTTCGATATTAGGAGACAAAATGACAAAAATTTACCATCGATTCGCTCAAATTTTTCCTCTGCTGATTCTTGTTTGCTTTGTTTTTAGCTGCCAGTTGCAGCTCGAGAAAGGAATCACCGAAAACGAAGCAAATGCCATAACGGATAAGGTTTTGAAGATATGGAATGAAGCGGACTTCAGTGCAGCTAGTGATCTTTTTGCGCCAGGCTATGTAAGGCACCATCCCACTCCATCCGCAAATGCGAGCTTCGATGATTTTAAAAACACGGTGACAGCTCTTCACGATTCCTTCCCGGATTGTTTGTTTACCTTTAATGACACTCTGGTGAAAAACGACAAAATTATTGTTTTTGCGACCTTTACAGGAACAAACACAGGTCCCCTCGAAGAACTCCCCCCAACAGGGAAAAAAGCTCATGTCTCCGGAGTCTACGTTTTTAAAATAGCCAACGGAAAAATTGCTGAAGAATGGACTTATTTTAACCTGTTGAGCTACAATGAGCAGCTTGGTTTTACACTAATCCCCCCCTCTCCCACCGATCAAGCTGAGAAAGAGCAATAAAGCTTTAAACTCTTTAAATTTTTTGTCAACCATTTGGGATTGTGGTGCGTCTTTATATATATGTTCGAATATTCAAGACAAATAAGGAGTTTTAAGTTTGTTATGCCCATTTAAGAACGCAAAAAGG
>DAOVBT010000171.1 GCA_030670375.1 Candidatus Aminicenantota bacterium
TAGATCTGACTCGGTTTATTCATAGCGTAGAGAGTCCACTGGATCGGCAAGCGCGGCCCGCAGGGCCTGGTAGCTCACTGTGATCAGGGCAATGGATAAGGAAATAACGGCCGTTAGAACAAAAATTAGGAGATGGATATCCATTCGGTAAGCGAAGCTCTGCAACCAGCGAGTCATAGCGAAATAAGCCATGGGCAAAGCGATCAGATTGGCAACGATCACAAGCAGCACAGATTCTTTTGCCAGGAGGAGGACGATCCCGGGAACGGACGCACCCAACACCTTACGGATGCCGATCTCTTTTGTTCGTTGCTCGGCTGTGAACGAGGCCATGCCGAATAAACCCAAGCAACCGATCAGTACAGCCAAAAAACTGAAATAAAAGGTGATGGTCTTCAACCTATCTTCCTGCCTGTACAGCCTATCGTAAGAATCATCCAAGAAAAGGAATTGAAAAGGCCTGTTGGGATCCAGTTCCTTCCATTTCTTCTCCAAAAGACTCATGGTGTAAGGGATGTTGTCCGAAGCTATGCGGATAGAAAAAGTTAAAAGGCTTTCGTAGTCGTTGAATATGATAAGAGGTTCGATCCGCTCGCGAAGGGATTGCATATGGAAATCCTTCACAACGCCGATGACAGACACATAGGTGATTTTTCCTCCGCTATTCGGGGGAGGCCGGAACACAAATCTTTTTCCCAATGGGTTTTCCCAGCCGATTTTTTTTGCCGCAGTTTCATTGATCAGGACAGACTCGTCTGGATCGGTGGCAAAATCTTCTGAAAAATTCCTTCCTTCGATTATTTCCATACCCATCGTGGGGATGTAATGGGCATCCACATTCATGTAATCCATAGCTAATACCTGGTCATCTGCGAAGCCTTCGGGGAGAAAAGTACCGATTAGATGCCCTCTACTGGGAACAAGGTCCGACGCGCCCACATCGACGACACCGGACAAATCCAACATTTCACTCCTGATCGAGCGGTATGATTTTCGGAGAGTTTCACTCATCCGCGGAATGATCACAACGTGTTCCTTGTTGAAGCCCAATTCTGTGTTTTTCATGAAGATGATTTGTTTATATACGATGATGGTGGCAGCGATTAAAGCAATGGATATGGAAAACTGGAAAACGACGAGAATTTTCCGGAACCGGGAATGTGAACCACCACCTTTAAACAATCCCTTCAACACCTTCACTGGAGGAAATGAAGAAAGAACGAAAGCGGGATAACTTCCCGCACACACACCGACTATGGATGCCATTCCCAGGAATGCGGCCAGCAGCCAAGGAGATTGGAAAAAATTTAGGTCCATTTCGCTGCCGACAACATTATTGAAAAAAGGAAGAAACATTTTAATGAGCACGATCGCCAAGCCCATCGCAAGTATGCTGTGGATCATCGATTCCCCTAGAAACTGACCTATCAAGCGGCTTCTGATGGCCCCCAGGGTTTTCCGCATCCCCACCTCTTGGGCCCGTGTGGCTGAACGGGCGGTGGAAAGATTGACAAAATTGATCCCGGCGATCAGCAGGACGAAGATCGCGATCGCTGAAAAAAGATAGACATAAGTGATGTCGCTGTTGGCCGAGATGTCCCGTTCAAAATCCGAATACAGGTGAATCTTTTTCAGAGGTTGGAGGAATAAAGTTGCCGAACCTCCTGTGGCCTTCAGGGTATCTCCTAAGTGGTTATCGATGAACGCAGGGAGTTTTTGTTCCAGTTGTTCAGGATCTGTAAACTCATCGAGAAGCAGATAGGTGAAGAACCTGAGATCGAACCACATGTCATCACGAACACTTCCGTTAGCCATTAGAGTCTGGAAGGAACGGAGCATGTTGAATCGGAAGTGAGAATTCGGAGGCACATCCTTGACCACGCCTGTCACGCTAAAATCCGACTCATTGTTGAACCGGAGAATTTTGCCAAGAGGATCCGAGTCGCCGAAATATTTTTCGGCCACGCTCTCTGTGATCACCACCGTATTCGGAGCTTCGAGCGCTGTTTTTGGATCGCCGCTGACAAACGCGAAAGTGAAAATGTCGAATATGGCGTTTTCTGCGAAACCGACGTCTGCTTCCTGGTATATTTTGTCTTTGTATTTAACCGAAATCCTTCTTGGTCTGTCTACCCTTGCTGCGGTGATGACTTCGGCAAAATCTTGGACAAGAGCAGGACCTGCCTCGGTGAGAGAAACGGGCGTGTGCAGTGTGGAGCCGACCTCAATATCCATCGTGACCCGGCAAATGCGATCGGCTTTTTCATGGAACCTGTCATAACTCAATTCGTTCAGGATCCACATCAAAATCAACATGCAGACCGCCATACCGATGGCCAGACCGGAAATGTTGATAAAAGAGTAGCTTTTGTGTTTTTTCAGGCTTCGAAAGGCAATTTTCATATAGTTTTTAAGCATGATGAATCTCCAATAGACAGAATCTTTGATAAATACCGGCAAAGAACGCACACACTGCCGCCAATACCAGAGTCGGGCAAAAAAGGTGCTCTTTTCGCGGGCGATCTCTTGAAATTCTTCTTCGAAATCTCCGATGATAGAAAAGTTTTCCTCATACCTGGCTGTGTGCTTGAGGATCCATCCCGCCACTCTTGGCGGATGGGATTTGTTGGTCGTCATTGTTTTATTCTTCAATCAAAAGCGTAATCGGCAATTTCTTCCCACATTTTTTGATTCATCTCCCGCGCGGTTTTCAAGGCCTTCATTCCTGCGGGAGAAACGGTGTAGTAGATCTTTCTCCTTCCGCGTCTATCCGGCGTTGGCTCACCCAAGGTTTTTTTGACGTACTTTTTTTTGGCCAGTTGGCTGAGCGCGCTGTAGAGATTCCCGTATGTGAATTCTTTCCCGATTATCTGTGAAACATACCGGCGGATTTTAACGCCGTAGGCATCGTCTTTCAGCCGCCATATGGCCAACAGGAGGATCTCTTCGATTTTTGTAAGTTCTTTCATCTTTTCTCTCACATTTTATTACTGAAATTCAGTATATTAATTAATACGAAAAAACAGCATAAAAAGTTACACCAGTTTTAATTTTCTTTACTTTTGCATTGTGCCTCGGGAAAATCCTACCTAATCCCTTGATTCATGGACGGTCCAGGATAAAAGGATATTTTATTAGGATGGTGCTATATGGAACGTTCCCTTGTTTTTTTTACTAAAAATTAGAAATCAAGTGAAACCTTTTTACTAATCATTCGTAATAATAGATGGAAGGAGAAGAGATGAAAGTGCTTTCGCGTTCCGATGAGATTCTGTTGCTGTCCATATTCAGATTGAAGGACAATGCTTACGGTGTCACGATCATCAAAGATGTCTTCGAAAGAACCGGCAAGAAATTGACCTTCGGTGGTCTCTGGGTATCATTAGATATTCTGCATAAAAGGGGATATGTCATAAAGACAATGGCGGACCCCACACCAGAGAGGGGCGGACGGAGCAAAATATTCTACACGTTGACTGAGGATGGGATAAAAGCCCTTCGGGAAGCCATGGAATTCCAGAAGGTTCTCTGGCGGGGGATTCCTGATCTTTTAAAGAAATAGTGACATCCATCATGGCTGTTAAACGAGTAAAACCACCAAAAATTGCGGGCTGGGTTTTTTCGCAATTTGCAGATTCTGTGGAGAAATCCACCATTTCGGGGGATATGGAGGAATATTTTTATGATGTCGTCCAGGAAAAGGGCTCTCTAAGAGCAAGACTCTGGTTCTGGAGGCAGATTTTAGGTTCCAGCCCAAGGCTGTTTAAAAATTCAATTTATTGGGGAGGAGTCATGTTCAAGAATTATCTGATCATCGCCTTGAGAAACATGAAAAAAAACAAAGGCTTTGCCTTTATCAACATCGCAGGTTTGGCCATCGGGCTTACAATTTTTGCTCTTTTGAGCCTTTATATTCAATTCGAGCTCAGCTATGACCGATTCCACAAAAATATCGACCGTATATACAGAGTGGAGCAGATTTTGGATCAAGGCACCTATAAAGAGCAGGATGTCGGTTGTCCTACTCCTCTTTCTCAGGTGTTGGTTACGGATTTTCCGGAGATCGAGGAGGTGAGCCGGGTGATTCAGGGAGGTTCCGGCCTCTTCCGAACAGACCAGGACTTAACACTCAGGGTGCGAGACATCTTTTTTGTGGATAACAGTTTTTTCAAGATCTTTACTTTTCCCCTTCAAAAAGGCAATCAGGAAACGGTTTTGAACGATCCCAATAGTATTGTCATCACCGAAAAATTGGCCCGCAGCCTGTTCGGGGATGAAGATCCCTTGGCAAAAACCATCCAGGCAGATTGGGGGGCCGACCTTAAAGTCGACGGGGTGGTGAGCGAAGTGCCAGCGAACTCTCATATTGAGTTTAACATGCTTGTTTCAGCATCGACTTTAGAAGCATTAAACGGCGAAGAGACTTTTACCCGCTGGTTCGATAATTGGGTGCCGGTCTATATTCTGTTGAAACCCGATAAATCGTCTGAGGCTCTTGACGAAAAACTCCGGTTCATGTTGAAAAAATACCAGGGAGAGAGAAGCGAAAACGAATTGTATTTGAGGCCTGTTCCGAAAATTCATCTGTATTCTCACATCAACCATGAAATCGGTGTGAACGGAAGCATCAAGAATGTTTATATTTTTTCTGCCATCGCATTATTCGTCCTGATTATAGCCTGTATAAACTTCATAAATCTCACCACAGCCCGTTCGACAGACAGGTCGAGAGAGGTGGGATTGCGCAAAGTTGCCGGTGCCCATAAGTCCTCTCTGATGAGGCAGTTTATCGGGGAGTCTGTCATGATTGCCATCATTGCCATGATTTTCGCCGTGGTGCTTTTAAACCTTTTTCTTCCGGAGTTCAACCGTATCGTCAACCGGGACCTTCGCGTCGACTTTTTCGGCAACTGGCTTTTTTCTTTGGGGTTGATCGCTGTCACCCTCCTGGTCGGAGGGCTAAGCGGTATCTATCCCGCTGTTGTTCTTTCCTCTTTTCAGCCTGCACGAGTGCTGAAGGGAAGGATCTCCTCAGGGGGGAGGAACACGATTTTGCGGAAATCATTAGTCGTGCTCCAGTTTTTTATATCGGTGGCTCTCATCATCGGAACGGTCGTCCTTCTCCAACAGGTGAATTATCTCCTGCACAAAGATTTGGGCTATAACAGCGAACAGGTGCTGGCTATCCCTATAGAAAGCGCCACCCAGAGCAAAATTGGTGCCTTTCGGAATGAGATCCTGCGAAATCAGAATGTCGTGAATGCAGGGACTTCTGATTACATGCCGTACTCCTCCACAAACTGGACAAGGGTAACCTGGGAAGGGGCAACCGAAGGGGAGTTGATGAAAGTCAATATCAACTACGTGGACGAAAATTTGATCTCCACTTATGGAATGACCATTGTCAAAGGAAGAGGTT
>DAOVBT010000299.1 GCA_030670375.1 Candidatus Aminicenantota bacterium
GGAAGACTACTGGGATGTGAAGTTTGCCCTCACCCGCCAAGTCAAAGAGGCGTTTGATTCCCAGGGAATTGAGATCCCCTTCCCTCAACATGTTGTACACATGGCCAATGAAGGAGAGAATTAAGAACAAGAATATTCGCACTGTTTTTATTTCTTAGGATTCTCCTTGACCGGGGAATGATAAAACGGTAGGATAATCCCTATTTATATGATAAGTTTTCAAGACTTTTAACTTCGATTTGGAAAGGAGTCCCCTGAGTGAAGAAAAAAACAATCCCATCTAACCAAGAATTAAGCCGTCGTCGCTTTCTCGGCAGCTCAGCTGCAGTCTTGACTGGCATAGGATTTGGCAGTCGAAAGAAACTATTCGGCTCTGGTTCGTCTGTCGAAGAGAATGAAGTGAAGATCAAAGAATACCGAACGCTGGGGCGAACAGGATTCAAGGTCTCAGATATGGCATTCGGAGCTGGTGAGCTGGCAGAGCCCGCTCTCCTCGAGGCCATCCTGGATGCAGGGATCAATTACATCGATACTGCAGAAGGTTATGGCAGAGGCCGCTCTGAAAGGATGATCGGCAACGTCATCAAAAACCGCGACAGGAAGAAAATTTTTGTCACGACAAAGCTGGGATTGAGAGGAGATCTCACAAAAAAAGCGATCAAAGACAGAGCCCTCAAATGTTTAGAACGGCTTCAGACGGAATATGTCGACTGTCTGATGATCCACATGCCTTCTACTTTGGAACAACTGAAAACCGAAGGATTTCATGCCGCATTTAAAGAGCTCAAGGCAGAGGGGCGTGTGCGCTTCCGCGGCCTTTCCAACCATGGGGCTCAGTGGGGCGATGTGCCTGAAACCATGGAAAAGGTCCATTTAGCTGCCGCAGCGGATGGCCGTTTCGATGTGGCACTTCTCGTCTACAATTTTCTTCAAAAAGACGAGGGCGAGAGGATTTTAAAGGCTTATAAGCAGAAGAATATCGGTACGACTTTGATGAAAACCAATCCTGTCCTGAATTACATGGAAGTGAAGGAACAGGCAGACCAGTTGAAAGAAGAGGACAAGAAAGTCTCGGAACGCATGCAAAACCTTCTCGGTAGACTAAAGGGAAGAGCCGATGCCACTGAGGCCTTCCAGAAACAGTACGGCTTAAAAAGCTACGACGAAGTCCGCAGTGCGGCCATGAAGTTTGTTCTCAATAATCCCCATGTCAGCTGTGCATGTCCCACTATTAAAAATTTCAGCGACCTGGAATTCTATGGGAATCTTTCCGGAGCCAGGTTCGACCTTCAGGCCGAGAAAGTGCTGGCAGCCTACAAGTCTCTCTACGGTGATCTTTATTGCCGTCATGCTTGCGGCAAGTGCGAGTCAAGCTGTCCTCATGCTGTGCCGGTGAACACGATCATGCGCTACAATCATTACTTTCAAGCGCAGGGCCGCGAGAAAACAGCGATGGTCAAATATGCGGCTCTTCCACAGAATAAAGCCGAAAAATGCTGGAACTGTTCCGGATACTGCGAAAGATCCTGCCCTTATGGAGTGCCTATTCAGGGACTACTTGTGTTGGCGGACCATACACTCACTCTGAATTATTCATAAAAGCTGCCGCTACTGCAACCTCGGTCCGTGAATAATCCATTTGTCATCTGAATTATTCATAGAAACTGCTGCCATAAACCGCCTGCGCACGCTCTCTGTCCGCCAAAAAAAAGCGGGTGATTAGAATTTCTGGTGTAAATCATATATAGTAAAGAGTCAGTGATCCAGCAGGACCCCGAATAATTAGAGGAGGAAAAATATGGATTTCCAGCACCTCTCTTTCCCTGATGCCCCTTTGATCAAAATGCCCCCTCCCGGGCCGAAATCCCAGGAATACTTGGATTTCCAGTCAAACACCGAGGGAGCCGCCGTTTCATACCCGAAGGGTTTGCCCATGGCACTTCATAAAGCCATGGGGGCGACGGTGATGGATGTGGATGGGAATGTGTACATCGATTTTTTTGGCGGTGCCGGAGTGATGAATGTCGGGCATTCTAATCCTGATGTCAAAAAAGCGGCTGAATATCAACTGGCAAGGATCACGCATGCTTTGGATTTTCCCAATCCTGCACGCAGAACTTTGGTAAAAATGCTCTTCCGGATACTCCCCGCAGAGATCGAAAAGGTGTTTTTTGGAGGTCCCACGGGGACAGATGCGGTTGAGGCAGCTATGAAACTTGCCAAATACAACACCGGGCGGATTCCGATGATCTCTTTTGAAGGGGCTTACCATGGGATGGCTGCAGGAGCACTCTCGCTTTCCAGTGGACTCCAGTTCAAGGAAGATTTTTACCCGCTTCTTCCCGAGGTGCATTTTGTGCCATACGCCTATTGTTACCGCTGTGTCTACGGTCAGAAGCCTGATTCATGTGACCTCGAATGTGCCAAATACCTGGAGCATGTGCTCGAGGACCCACACTCTGGTGTGGGCAAGCCCGCTGCCATCATTGTCGAGGCCATCCAAGGGGAAGGGGGTTCCATCGTTCCTCCTGATGGATTTATCCCGAAGATCAGAGAGATCTGTGATAGTTATGACGTGCTGTTGATCCTCGATGAGATCCAGGCAGGCTTCTGTCGAACAGGAAAGATGTTCTCTTTTGAGCATACGGGGACCGTGCCGGATATCATGACTATGAGCAAGGCTCTTGGCGGCTTGGGTTTTCCCATCTCTTGTGTCGCCTTTAAAAAGAATCTGGATACATGGACGCCAGGAAAACATATCGGCACGTTCCGCGGGAATGTCATGGCCTATGCCGCTGGAAGTGCGGGCCTGAAATTCA
Source organism: Candidatus Aminicenantota bacterium (assembly GCA_030670375.1). GTDB lineage: Bacteria > Acidobacteriota > Aminicenantia > Aminicenantales > Aminicenantaceae. The sequence continues at coordinate 2,820 of DAOVBT010000299.1, forward strand.
TGTTCGACCACAATCTTGCCGAACATTCAGCGAATTTGGGTCAAACCATGCTCTCCTGGTTAAAGGAGATCGAATCCGACTCGAAGATCATCGGCGAAGCGCGGGGCAAGGGCCTCATGTTGGGAGTCGAAATGGTGATGGATAAGGATTCCAAGGATCCGGCACCGGAATTAGCGGCAAAAGTGAGATCGATCTGTCACCGTCACGGCCTTTTGATCGAGATCGGCGGCCATTACAATAACGTGGCGCGATTCCTCCCCCCTCTGGTTTTGACAGAAGAGTTGGCGCTCAAGGGTATCGAGATCTTTGAATCTGCTGTCCGTACGGTAGAAGAATCTTACTGATTTTTAAATCCGCTTTTTACGGCTAGCTGCTCACTCATACTGTGGATTGTACTGTCGGGCTTTGCTAGTGGACACACCGTACTTCAAGAGGCCCGACGCCAAAATCAAAGCGCAAACCACCCCGTCCAGAACAGGAATCCCAAGCTGTTCCTGGAGGTGCTTGTCCAGCCCTGTCATTCCAGCACAACCGAGAACAAGCACCTCTGCGTCATCCTCCTTTGCTGCTGCCTCTGCGGCTTGGAAGATCTTTTCCTCGAAGCTCGATCCCTCCGACTCTTTCCCTGGGGCTCTCGCTGATGCCAAAATATTTTGGAGATGGTACTTTCTTGCTAGGGCTTCCTTATTGGGGATGGAATGTATCGTATCTGTGACCACAGAAAAGCTGTGTCCCAGCATGGAGGCTATTTTCATGGAGGCCTCTCCGATCCCTACAACAAGTTTTGTGGTGATCTCCTTCATGGCATCGAGATTTGGGTCACAGTGACAGGCGATAACGAATGCATCACACGTTTCCTCGTTCTCACGGACCAACCGGATCATTCCTGGCGCCGCCTTCAATTTGTCTTCGTAAGTTTCGATATAGTCAGGAGCGCC
>DAOVBT010000378.1 GCA_030670375.1 Candidatus Aminicenantota bacterium
ATAACCAATAAAGGGGGAGGAATTTCATCCGGTCAGATAGATCCCGATGTGTCCGATCAACTGGAAGGATATGATATTACTCCCTGGGTCAAACAGCTTGTGGACAAAATCCGTAACAGCTGGACCATCCCTCCGATTGATGAATCCATAGCACTGGGAGAGGTGAAAATCCTCATCATCATCGGGAAAAAAGGAAATCTCGTTGCCATGGAAATCGTGGAATCCTCCGATTTCCAAGTGTTCGATCAAACCACGACTGCGGCGATCCGTTCCAGCGCCCCTTTTCCTCCATTGCCCGACGATTTCCCGTCTGAACGATTGGAAGCTTTTCTTGTGTTCGAGTTCCATGAATAAATGTGTTTGGATAACAGTTGTCGTCTTTTTATGGACAGGCGTTTATGCTGCTGACGAACAGGGATTTCCCCTGGTTTCAGGGATATGTCTTGTGGAGAATGAGGTGTATCAAAGAGGTCTGCCACCTGGAAAAATCACAATCGGTATGCAGGTTCGAACCGATGCTCTGTTTAAAATCTCTTTCGGGAATCGGGTACTTCGGGCGGGACTTTTTCGGAAAGGATTTAATGCCATCTCCCTGCCTTCTGCGAATTTTTTTCGGAAAACGAGTACACACACATTTATCCTGGAATGCAAGGCAGGCGAGTCGGTTGTTGCTAAGGAGATCGTCATCGATATCCGAATACTTCCTCTTTATGTCGTTCAAAAAATGGGCGAGGAAAGAAAACAACATGTGTACACATTGTCTTTTTTGATCGGTGACCGGTTGATCTATTCCACGAGAAAATTTGCGTTGAGCGACATCTCTTTCAAACTGGAGCTTCCGCCTTGGGAGGGACGATACAATCCGTTCGGACTGATAGATGGGGCACAAAAACCTGTATCCGGGATTCCCATCCTGGGTGCAGTGGCAGGTCTTTATCATCTTGCCAAGTCACTTTCTCCTGCAAAGGATATTGATGAAGAAAATATTGTCCCACAAAAAAAACAAAAGATTGAAACGACGTTTTTAATGACAAATATGTCCGGCGATTTGTGGCAATGGAGAGCTTTGATATTTATAAAGACAATGGATCTTGAGAAAGCCCCCATTTCTATCCCTTAGGATTTTCCGTACTATCCCCTAATTGAGCGACTAAATACTTGAACATAAAAAAATGTTTGCGGATTGCTATGTAAGAGGAGACAGACAATGAACTCACAAAACCCGAAAATCCTGATTGTCGAAGACGAAAACATCATTGCTCTAGATATTCGATCCATACTCGAAGACCTGGGTTACATGGTTTCCGCTATTGTCTCATCTGGAGAAGAGTCCATTCAAAAAGCGTCTAAAATGAAACCAGATCTGGTTCTGATGGATATCAAACTCAAGGGAAGTATCGATGGTGTGAGTGCCGGCGAGGAGATTTACAAACAATTCCGGATTCCGATCGTTTACCTCACGGCCTATTCAGACCAAGCGACAATCGACAGAATCAATAACGGGAAAAACGGCAATCCATCGACCGTGATCAATAAACCCTTTGATGAAGGGGAACTTCAAACAGTCATCGATAACACTTTATCTAACTGACAAAGACATATTAATTAGTCTCTTTTCTTGCCCTCCCTCCCTTTCGAAAACGCGACATTTCCACTCCATACTTAAGGAAGACCTTGACTTTTTTATGGGGAGTTTATACATAATACTTGCACTTTTTTTTGTGGATGAAACTCATGCGCGTGGCCATGTACTACAACAACAGCGACATTCGTATACAGGAAATGTCTCGACCGGTTTGCGGTCCGGGCGAAATGATCATGAGGGTTGAGGCCAGCGGTATCTGCGGCAGCGATGTGATGGAATGGTACCGGATAAAAAAAGCTCCACTCGTGTTGGGCCATGAGGTAGCCGGTGATGTTGTGGAGGCCGGTGAAGGGGTTGAGAATTTCAAAATAGGGGATAGGATTGTCGCAGCCCATCATGTGCCTTGCAACACATGCAGCTACTGTCTGACAGGCCATCATACAGCCTGTGAGACACTGCGCCGGACGAATTTTGATCCTGGAGGCTTCGCAGAATATGTCCGTCTTCCAGCGATCAATGTGGATAGGGGAGTTTTTGTGATCCCGGATGACATTTCCTACGAGCAAGCGACCTTCCATGAACCGCTGGGGTGTGTGCTGAGAGCCCTGCGCATAGCGAGGCTCCAGCCGGGTCAGAATGTCCTTGTTATCGGGAGCGGGATTGCCGGGCTCTTGATGATTCACGCAGCGAGGAAACGGGGAGCGGGTAGGATCTTAGCCATAGATCCTGTGCCGTTCCGTCTGGATATGGCCAAGCAGTTTGGCGCGGATGAGGCAATCCCTCCAGAGGAAGATCCAAACGCCATCCTGCGCAGATTAACGGAAGGCCGTTTGGCTGACCTTGTCGTTGTCTGCACAGGAGCAGAAATGGCTCAAAATCGGGCACTGGAATCGGCGGAAAGGGGAGGAAAAATCTTGTTTTTTGCCCTTCCTGACCCTGAAGTCCAAATTTCTTTTTCTGTGACGGATGTTTTTGGCCGGAACGATAGGACCTTGACCACATCCTATGGAGCCAGTCCGTATGATTCGTGGGCCGCGCTTGAACTCATGCGGTCTCCATCTCTCCGTGTCAAGGACATGATTACGCACAGGCTGCCGCTATCGGATACAGCCAAAGGCTTTCGGCTTGTCGAACGAGCTCAGGACTCTATGAAAGTCATCATAGAGCCGTAGAGATAAGAATATGTAACATTGCGAGGAGGACAAATGGACTGGGGAATGAAAAATCGATTATCCCGAATAATAAAAGCGGATACCCATCGGACGGTTATGCTGGCCGTTGATCATGGCTATTTTTTAGGGCCCACCAAAAAATTAGAGGATGCCAGATCGACCATCGAACCCCTGTTGCCGTATGCCGATGCCCTGATGTTGACAAGGGGAATTTTGAGGACATCGATCGATCCAGGAGAGGATGTTCCGATCGTGCTCCGTGTCTCTGGAGGAAGCAGCATTGTCGGGAAGGACCTATCCAATGAGGGCATCACGACCTGCATGGAGGAAGCCGTACGTTTGAATGTCTCTGCTGTGGCC
>DAOVBT010000048.1 GCA_030670375.1 Candidatus Aminicenantota bacterium
AAGGGATTTATGCTTTTGAAACGAAAGAGGGATTTCAAGTAGCTGTTCTTAATCTTCAAGGCAGGGTTTTCATGGAGCCGATCGATTGTCCGTTTCGAGCGGCAGACAGGGAGCTTAAGTTGCTGGAAGACCGGAACTCCATCACCCTCATCGATTTTCATGCCGAGGCCACATCGGAAAAACAAGCCATGGGATGGTATCTTGATGGCAGGGTGTCGGCTGTTGTAGGAACCCACACACACGTGCCCACAGCCGATGAAAAAATCCTGCCTCGAGGTACGGCTTTTATCACGGATGTGGGTATGGTCGGCGGATATCAATCTGTGATCGGTTTAAAGAAGGAACAGGCCATCCAGAGATTCTTGACCTCGCGGCCTCAGCGTTTTGAACCGGGAAAACTGGGATTGGTGTTTTCATCTGTTTATATTGAAGTAGACACACAGACGGGAAAGGCCGTTTCCATCCAAAGAGAGATGCTTTTGGAGGATGTGAAGGAAGATGAATCTGCCTAAGAGGCCAGAGAAGATCTACACGGTCTCTGAGATCACGCGTCAGATCAAGCTCGAGCTGGAAAAAACCTTCCCTGTTCTCTGGATAGAGGGAGAAATCGCCGATTTTAAGCAGGCTCATTCCGGCCATTTATATTTCACTCTGAAGGATGAGAAGAGTGCGCTCAATTGTGTCATGTGGCGTTCGAGCGCTGTCCGTGTGCCTTTTGAGCTGGAGAGCGGCCTTCAGGTAATCTGCAAAGGACAGATATCGGTCTATGAACAGAGAGGCCAATATCAACTCTACGTGGAGGGTATCGAACCAAAGGGAAAAGGAGCCCTTCAGCTTGCCTTTGAACAGCTGAAAGAAAAACTGAAAAAGGAAGGATTATTCGACCCGGGTGTGAAGAAAAAACTTCCCCTCCTGCCCAAGAAGGTCGGAATCGTGACCTCTCCGCGGGGAGCGGCCATCATCGATATCATCAAAACATTGGAAAGGCGCTTCGCCCATCTCCACATTGTGATTTATCCGGTTAAAGTCCAAGGAGAAGGAGCGAGCGATGAGATCGTGGAAGGCATCGATTATCTAGGAAGTGCCAGCGATATGGATGTCATCATCGTCGGGCGCGGAGGAGGATCTTTGGAAGATTTGTGGGCATTCAACGAGGAGAAGGTGGCTCGAGCCATTTTTCGCTGTCCTGTTCCGATCATATCTGCGGTTGGCCATGAGGTAGATTTTACCATCGCGGATTTTGTGGCTGATATGAGAGCATCCACTCCGTCGGTGGCGGCGGAGATGGTCATAGAGAAAGAACAGTCCCTGCTTGAACGCATCGCAAATCTCGAGAAAAGAATTTTCCACCATATCCGGTTTTTCGTCCAAGAAAAAAAACATGAAGTGACGAATCTTCTTCACCACCAGGCGTTTCAAAATTTCAAAGTCCGTCTATTCAATCTGATTCAGCAGGTCGATGAATTTGAAACACGTGCGAGACACGTGATCCAAACCCTGGTCCAGAGGATTATCCAGTCCAAGTCGAGAGTCGATCTTGCGCAAGAAAAAATGTCATCAGCCGTGAAGAGGTTACTGCAAGAACTCCACGGAAAATGGGAGAGATTTTCCGCTGAACTCGACAATCTCAGCCCTCTGAATATTCTTAAAAAAGGATACACTCTTTGCTGGAAAAATGCCAAACCAAAACTTATCCAGAAAGTCGGAGACGTCGATGAAGGGGACGAGGTGACGGTTTCTTTTTTCAAGGGAGAATTCACAGCACAGGTTAGAAGTGTCGATAAAAATCGGCCCATCGCATCCCGCCTTCAAAAAAAAGAGGAATAAACGGGAAGGAGGATTAATGAGCGATCAGAGTTTTGAAAAGGCTTTGGCTGAGTTGGAAAATATCGTGGAAAAGATGGAAAAAGGAGGCCTCGACTTGAATGAGTCCTTGGCATTGTTTGAAAAGGGAGTCAAACTGGCGAGGTTTCTGCGTGAAGAATTGGGGAAGGCTGAGAAAAAAATCGATATCCTTCTCAAGGATGAAAAGGGAGAGATAAAGGAAGAGCCCTTCGAACTCGCTGAGGAGGAAGGAGAACTCTCCAAAAAACAAGAAACTCCCGATTCCGATGACGACAACAGCCTCCCGTTTTAGATTAGGATGAGCGTTCAAGATAAACTCCAGGCGAAAAAAAACGCCATCGAAAAATCTCTGGACCGTTTTTTGCCTGTTGGAGAAAATCCCCTTGTTAAAGCCATGCGTTACACTGTCTTATCCGGCGGAAAGAGGTTTAGGCCGTTGCTTGCGCTTGCATCCGGGGAATGTTTTGGTCTTTACTCGGATGATGTTCTTTCGTTTGGCTGTGCGTTGGAATTGATACATAATTATTCTCTTGTCCACGATGACCTGCCTATGATGGACGATGATGATTTCCGCAGAGGGAAACCTTCTTGCCATAAGGTCTTTGGCGAAGATATTGCGTTGCTTGTGGGAGATAGTCTGTTGACTTTGGCCTTCGAGGTGTTGGCCTCCGCCCCTTGGGCAGAATCCAAGTCTGTGCAAAAGGAACAAATGGTCAGAGAAATTGCCCAAAGTGCGGGGATTCAAGGAATGGTAGGCGGCCAGCTTCTGGACATCACTCTCGAGTTGGATACCTTGTCTGAGGACGATCTTCAAGATTTGATGGCGAAAAAAACCGGCGCATTGATCCTGGCTTCCGTCAGGGTGGGGCCCATCCTTGCCGGTGCTTCTTCTGCTGAAGTCCGAGCTATGACCGATTATGGCAAAAATCTAGGCCTGGCCTTTCAGATGAGAGATGATATTTTGGACTCTGACCACTTTTTTTCCCAAGATCCTCCCAAGCATCCTAACGCGGCGTTTTTTTATGGCGTAGAAGGGGCAAAAATAAAGCTGGAACAGCATATCCAGGCTGCCTTGCATTCTCTCGATTCGGCTAGACTTGAATCGGAAGAACTTCGTTTTTTAGCGTCAAAATTATTGGATCTCGAACAAAAAAATGAATAATATTCTAGATAAAATTAACGGTCCGGGAGATGTGAAAAAGCTTTCGTCAAAAGAGCTTTCCAAACTGGCGACAGAAATCAGAGAATTGATCCTCGATACCGTTTCCAACACGGGGGGACACCTCTCTCCGAACCTTGGGGTTGTGGAAATCACCTTGGCCTTGAACTATGTGTTCAATCCCCCTAGTGACAAAATCATATGGGATGTGGGTCACCAGTGTTACACGCACAAGATTCTGACGGGAAGAAAAGATAGATTTCACACCCTGCGGCAGTTTAATGGGCTGTATGGATTCCCCAGCCAGGAAGAAAGCGAATACGATGTTTATAATACAGGACACGCGTCCACGGCGCTGTCGGCTGCCATGGGAATAGCTATTGCCCGCGATAAAAAGGGGAAAAAGCATGAAGTCGTTGCTGTTGTGGGCGATGGCAGCTTGACGGGAGGAATGGCTTGGGAAGCATTAAACCAGATCGGCCATCATCGGGAAAAGTTGATTATCGTCCTCAATTACAATGAGATGTCCATCTCTCCCAATGTGGGGGCCATGTCCAAGTATCTGTCCTATCTCGTATCGGGGCAACACTATCTGCGGATCAAAGATCATGTTAAGTCCGTCCTGAAATACATTCCTGCTGTCGGCAAGCCGATGATAAAGGTTGCCAGATCTGTGGAAGAGGCCTTTAAAAAAATCTTTTTTCCCGGCTTAGTTTTCGAAGAATTGGGAATTCGTTACATCGGTCCCGTGCAAGGACACAGCTTGGGATCTTTGATCGAGGTTTTCGAGGAAGCCAAATCCCATAGCGGTCCTGTATTGATTCATTGTGTCACCAAAAAAGGAAGGGGATATCAGCCGGCGCAGAGTAATCCCTCACAGTTTCACAGCGCATCTCCGTTCGATATCGAGACAGGAAAATCAAAAAGCAAGGATAAAAGGCCTACCTACTCTTCTGTTTTTGGGAAGACCATGCTGGATATAGCCGAGAAAGATGAAAAGGTTATCGCCATTACCGCAGCCATGCCAGAAGGAACGGGGCTTAAACCTTTTGGAGATAAATACCCAGACAGATTTTTTGATGTGGGGATAGCCGAGCAACATGCTGTTGATTTTGCCACAGGATTGGCTCTGGAAGGATTCAAGCCTTTTGTCGCGATCTATTCCACATTTTTACAAAGGGCTTATGACCAGCTCTACCACGATGTGTGTTTAATGGATATCCCGGTTGTCTTTGCCCTGGATCGTGCCGGCATTGTGCCTGATGATGGTCCTACCCATCAGGGGATCAATGATATTGCCTATCTGAGTCATCTTCCGAACATGATCGTTATGGCCCCGAAGGATGAAAACGAGCTGCAGCATATGTTGCATTCAGCCCTCTCCTACGCTCATCCGGCAGCCATCCGTTTTCCCAAAGGCAGAGCTTATGGAGTTGCGATGGATGAATCGCCGAAGGAAATACCGCTCGGAAAAAGCGAAGTCATCAAAGAAGGAAAAGACTTGCTGCTCGCTTATGGCAGCATGGTTTATCCATGCTTGGAGGCTGCCAACCGATTAGAGCAGGAAGGAATCAGCTTGTCCGTAGTGAATGCCAGGTTCGTCAAGCCGCTGGATAAAGAGTTGATTCTCGATATTGCCCGGCCTGGAAATGTCATCATCACAGCAGAAGAAGCTGTGAGCTCGGGAGGATTCGGCAGTGTGGTTCGGGCTCTTCTGGATAAGCACGAAATGTTCGATATCCGGTTTAAAAGCATAGGAATTCCTGTCGAGATTTATCCTCTTGGCAAAACCGAACAGATTAAAAGGATGTATGGACTGGATGTGGAAGGTCTCGTTAACAGCATAAGGAAATTTTATGAATAGTTCAGGTTAACCTGAATATTCATAAAAAATGCCGGGGAAGGATGAAGGAGAGAGCGGATAAGGTTGTTGTGGATAGAGGATTGGCGGAAAGTCGTCAAAAAGCGCAGGCCTTGATTATGGCTGGACGTGTCTTTTCCGATGGGGAGAGAATCGATAAACCCGGGCAAAAGGTAAATTCAGATCAAAAGATCAGGGTAGAGGAGCAGATGCCCTATGTGAGCCGCGGCGGATTTAAGCTGTCTGAGGCATTGGATAGATTTGGGGTTTCGGTGTCGGGAAAAATCGCTGCGGATTTGGGATCATCCACAGGAGGGTTTACCGATTGTCTTCTCCAACAGGGAGCCCGGAAAGTTTATGCTGTAGATGTGGATACAAGACAGTTGGATTGGCGATTGAGACAGGATTCCCGTGTGGTATTGATCGAAAAAAATGCCCGTTATCTGGACAAAGATGATTTTTCTGATCCCCTGAATATCATCACAGCCGACCTATCTTTTATCTCTGTCCTCAAGGTTCTTCCCGCCATCAAAGGCTTTATCGGGGGCGGTATATTAGTGGCCTTGATAAAACCTCAGTTCGAAGTAGGCAAGGGCCAGGTGGGAAAAAAGGGCGTGGTACGTGATCCCCTCTTGCACGAAAAAGTCCTGGTTGAGATGATTGAAAAGGCGGAAGAAATTGGATTTCATGCTGTTGGATTGGCCAGATCACCCATCCGGGGTCAAAAAGGCAACCAGGAATTTTTTTTGCTATGGTCCACCCAGCAACCGGCGTTAACGCCCGACCGTATGAAAACATTGATCAAGGAGGCAGTCTGGAATGAAAAAGATTAAGCAGGTTGGATTTGTCGTTAAACCCCATGCCCCAGAAGTGAAAAGCATTCTTGTGGATCTTATCGCCTATTTTGACGAGAAGGACATTGCCTGTGTTTTGGAAGATGTCGTGACGGAAAAGTTAGGACTCCAAGATGGAGTGAAGAGGGAGGATATTCCCCAAAAGGTCGATTTCCTCATAGTTCTGGGAGGGGATGGAACGCTTTTGAGTATCGCCCATGTGGCCGCACAAAAAGATGTTCCTGTTGTCGGGGTCAATCTAGGCGCCCTTGGATTTTTAACCGAAGTTCCTCTTGATGAGATGTTTTTAACCTTGGATGCCTACTTGGAGGGCAACGAAAAGATCGTTAGCCGAAGACAGATGCTTCAGGCAAAAACAGAGGAAAAATCCTATTATAGCCTGAATGACGTGGTGATCAACAAAGGCGCACTAGCCCGGATGATTCGGTGCGCCATCTTGATTGACGGAAAAGAGATTGCCATGACTAGAGCTGACGGTTTGATCATCTCTACGCCCACAGGTTCAACTGCCTATTCTTTGTCAGCAGGTGGCCCGATCGTGCAACCCTATATTCCGGCGATTATCCTCACTCCGATATGTCCCCATACACTGTCTTTTCGGCCGATGGTCATCTCTTCTGAATCCGAAGTGAAAGTTCAGCTCCTCACGAGAGGAGAAGAGGTCTACCTCACCATAGATGGGCAGAGGGGGGAGTTGATGAAAAAAGATGACACGGTAACGGTTTGTCAAAGTGGACTCAAGCTTCAGCTGGTATCCTCTCCTCGAAGGAATTATTTTGACCTCCTGAAGGAAAAACTCCGCTGGGGGTAGAGAAGCTCAATACATCCTCAGCGTCCGACACTGTCGGATTCCCTCGAAGAACATCTCGGCAAGGCTAAATCTTTAATGTCGCTCAGACATTTGCAAATATCTTTACCGAGAGAGAATGGTTTGACTTTTGGAAAGCGTGGGATTATCATAATTTTCCCTTATGGAAAAGAATTTACGGGTGGCGTTTGTTTCCGCTGAGGTATCTCCCTTTGCCAAACTAGGTGAGATGGCAGATGTGGCTTACTCTCTTCCAAAGCATCTTTCCTCGCTGGGAATGGATGTCTCTCTTTTCATGCCTAAATACCGGAGACCGGAGATCGACTCCCTTCCGATGGAACGGATCACCTCCAACCTTCCTGTCTATCTTGGGGATAGGACAGCCAAAGCAAGCGTGTTCAAGGGGGAACAAGGAAAGCATGATATCTATTTCATCGACAATCCCAAATACTTCTGGAGAGATCAGATATACGGGACAGGCACCAGAGAATACCTGGATAATGATGAAAGATTTATCTTTTTCAATAGAGCGGTATTGGAATTCCTGCATAAGCACAAATTACAGACCGATATCATCCATTGCAACAATTGGCCCACAGCCTTGATCCCTGTTTTTCTCAGGACTCACTATACCAAAAAAAAACATTTTCATAAAACTGCCACGGTATTGACGCTGCATAATATTGCATACCAGGGAGAATATCCCCCTGATTCATTGATGCTAACCGGCCTCAACCTGAAATATTTCACTTCCCGGCACTTATCCCTTAAAGGAAAATTCAATTTTCTCAAAACTGGGATTATGTATGCTGATGTTCTCAACACGGTCAGTTCAACCTACAGGCGGGAAATCCTTACCAAAAAGCATGGGCTTGGCTTGGATGAAATTCTTCGCGGTCGCAAAGATGTCTTTTTCAGTGTTCGTAATGGTATAGATTATGAAGTATGGAACCCAGAGACCGATCCATATATCGCGGCCAACTATTCCTTTTCTAATCTTGATGCAAAAAAAACGTGCAAACGGGATTTGATCAAGGAGTTTGGCCTGTCGATCTCCACAAAAACTCCCGTCATAGGAATTATCTCCTATATGAGAACACATAAGGGCTTTGATATTCTGCTGGATGCCATGGATGAACTTGTCAGGTTGGATATGGCTCTGGTCATCCTTGGGCAGGGTGAGGAACAGTATGAAAATCAATTCATTGAAATACAGAAAAAACATCCCGATAAAGTGGCTGTTCGGTTGGAAATGAATCCTGCTTTAGCCCATAAAATGGCGGCAGGAGCGGATATATTCCTGATTCCCTCCCTGTATGAACCTTGCGGCTTGAATCAACTTTACAGTTTCAGGTATGCCACGGTGCCTGTGGTTCGCGGAACTGGAGGGCTTGAGGAAACCGTTCGCCCTTTCCACCCGAAAACATCAGAAGGCAATGGGTTCGTTTTCAAGGAATATTCATCTGCGGCCATGCTCGAAGCTTTGAAAGAAGCCTTGAAATATTATAAAAAACCTGATCTATGGAAGAAGATTATATCTGAAGGGATGAAGGAAAACTTTTCCTGGGATAATGCTGCACGAAGGTATATGAATCTTTATAAAAGTGCATTGGATATCAAAACAGGAGGAAAAACAAGACACCTATGAGTGAAACGAACGATGTCGTCATCATCGGTGCAGGGCCTGCGGGTTTGGCTGCTGCCATTTATACGGGCCGGGCAAGGCTCGATACGCTCGTTTGCGAAAGAGCAACACCGGGCGGGCAGATTCTTCTCACGGATTTTATCGAAAATTATCCAGGATTTACCGAGGGCATTGCTCCATTCCAACTCATGGAGAACATCCGCAAACAAGCCGAAAGGTTTGGAGCCAAAATTGTGATGGATGACGTTCAGGAAATTCGCAAACAGGAAACGTTTTGGCAGATTCGCGGGAACAGAGGAGAATATAAGTCAAAGGCCGTTCTTGTTGCCACAGGTTCCAATCACCGCAAATTAGGCATAAAGGGAGAAGAACGATTGACCGGACGGGGAGTTTCCTTCTGTGCGACCTGCGACGGGGCCTTTTTCCAGGATAAAGTTGTGGCGGTTGTCGGCGGAGGAAACTGGGCTTTGACCGAGGCTCTTTTCCTGACAAGGTTTTGCAGGGAGGTTAAGATCATTCACCGCCGCGACCAGCTCCGTGCTGAAAAAATTCTTCAAGAAAGGGCTTTCGATAATCCGAAGATCGAGGTGCTGTGGGATACGGTCGTGGCTAAGATTAACGGAGTTGAGAGCCTTGAATCTGTCACCGTCAGGAATGTTAAAGACAACAAGGCTTCCGAACTGGAGCTTGATGGGGTATTTATTTCCATCGGGACTATCCCGAATAACAAAATCGTGGACAATCTCGCGGAGCTTAATGAGTGGGGTGAGGTGAAAGTCGGGAAAAACATGGCCACCGGTCAGCCAGGGCTTTATGCGGCGGGGGATGTAACCGATGCCTGTCCGGAACAAATGGCGACCGCGGTGGGAACAGGAGTGGCTGCAGCCCTAGCGATAACCGACTACCTGAATAATATTTGACCCTATTATTTTGATGCTTTTTCTAGCTTTTCGATCT
>DAOVBT010000317.1 GCA_030670375.1 Candidatus Aminicenantota bacterium
TTAACCAAGAAATAAGCGTGCCCTCCCGGCAGCCGAACTCCCCACCCTACAAGGTCCCTCTCGCATCTGTGGCCAATATTTCTTATCAGACCAGCTACGGCGGCATCCAGCGCATCGACAACAAGCGGGTTATCACTGTCTCTTCCAACGTGCTCTTCGGGTATAATGCCAATGAGATCATTTTCCGAATAGGCCGCGCCCTGCCCAAATTTCCTCTCCCCGATGGATACTCCATCCAGTTCACAGGCGAACAGGACATGCAGCAGGAGACCGGCCAGTTTATGGTCCTGGCCATGTTCATCGCGCTCGCTCTTATCTTTATCATCCTGGTTGCCCAGTTCAATTCCATAGCTAAACCCCGGATCATCATCTCGATGTTTTTTTTCAGTTTCATCGGGGTTTTACTGGGATTTGTGGTTTTTGCAATCGATATCTCGGTCATGATGACAGGGATGGGCATCATTGCCGTCGCCGGAGTTGTGGTGAAAAACGGCATCATCATCATCGACTACATCGATAACCGTATCGAATCGGGGATGGACAAAATGGAGGCGGTTATTCAGGCCGGTGCTACGCGTCTCACGCCGGTTCTTCTCACTGCCCTTTCCACCATCCTGGGGCTTGTTCCGTTGGCTATCGGCATGAACTTCAACTTCCAGACTTTGCTAACCCGTCTCGATCCCCAAATTTATTTCGGAGGGGACAATGCGGCTTTCTGGAATCCCCTCGCCATGACGATCATTTTCGGGCTTTCTTTTGCCACCATACTTACGTTGGTGGTGGTCCCGGCGATGTATACCTTATTTTTTGTGCGCAGCAAGAAAAAGCTATGATTGGCTGAATTTCAGGATTGTATCCACGATCTCTTGATGAGACAAAGAGGAGATGTCCTGGGGGGAGTCGATGATACGGAAGTTAAACAACGGGCAATTGCCTTCATACCAACGTTCGGTGAAGGGACGATTTTCCCGTTTTCTTTGTTCGGCTTCTTTGTGATTAAGCAGATCCCCCAAGCCCTTGAGATAGATACCCATTTCAGGATCGACACCAAGAATGTACCGTGTGCTCCCGAAGTTTGTCATCAGAAAAGAAAAGCCCTGTTTGAGGGTTGTGTGGGTGGCGTCTCTACGAGCCCAGTCTTTGAAGAGGTAGCTGCGAGGATTTCTCGCGATAAGTCCATCCACCTTCTTTTTCCCCAGGCTCGAAACAAGAGGCAAGTTCAGGCTGAGGATTTGGCAGCGTTCTAAATCATACAAATAATCGAAATAATCATCCTCTGCCTTTTTAATAGCGTGCTCATACCTGTCGATTCCCGCAAAAAGAGATCTATTTTGGAAAATTTTGTATCCTTTCTTAGAACTACCATACAAAAACTTTACAAAACGCAATCCTGTCCTTACCCGTGCGGTGTATGCTTCATTATTTCTTTTTCTGATCTTCAGGAACAGAGCTCTAAGAATGGCATAGGGAGTCGATGGAAGATCCCAATCTTTGGGCAAGGAGGCGGAATCGACCAATTTTGTGTATCCGGCGATTTTTTCCATGGTTGGATCGACCTCGCCTGTTTCCAAAAGCTTAAGAACCAAAAATATCGACGTGACAGCGTCGAAGTCAGGACGACGATGGGTGATGATCTTTAGATTTGCTGTCCTCTCCCTTTCGATATGGTTCAGGACCAGCGAGGGGTACTTTACGATCAAAGAGGCCGTGCATTCGGGTTCAGCATCAGGATGGTGATGGTCGATGATGCCGGGGACGGTTTTCATCCCAACATCCAAAACCAGGGTATCTTTTTCTGGTTCGAACTGGCTCCCATAACGTACAAATCGATAGGTGGGAGTGATGTGATTCAATATCATATCTTAAGGTTTGTTCTTGGCTTTTTCCAAAAATCTGATGACTTTGGCACTCCCGGATGGAAAAGGGAATTGCCGCATCCCTTTGAGAGACACCCAACGGTGCCTTTTCCTAACTAAGACAGGATTTGTTTCAGGGATACATACAAAGGCATGAAGGGTGACCTGAAATTGTGTGTAGGAATGTTGAACTTTTGTGAGGAATTGCGCATCATGAATTTCCGTCCCGATCTCTTCTTTCATTTCTCTTTTGAGTGCTTGTTCGGCTGTCTCCCCCTTTTCTATTTTTCCTCCTGGAAACTCCCAAAGATCAGCCAACAATCCTGTTGAAGGCCTTTTCTGAATCAAGAATTTCCCGTTTTTTTCGATTATGCCTATCACTGCCTGTATCTTTTTATAACTTCGTTTTTCGGGAATCGGGATGACCTCCTGTTCGCCCGATTCGTAGGCACCGCAGAAGTCGAGCACCGGACAAAGCAGGCACAGGGGATTATTGGACCGGCATACGAGTGAACCCAGTTCCATCAATGCTTGATTAAAAATTCCCACGAGCTTTTTGGGGAGAAATGGGGAGAAAAAGCGGTGGAGTTCCGCGTCGATGCTGGAATTGGCTTTTCGGGGCAATTTTAAAAGCCGCATCAAAATCCTCCGGACGTTGGCATCGATGGTGAGATAAGGTTTATCAAAGGCAATACTCAGCATAGCTGCGGTTGTGTAGGGTCCTAATCCTGGCAAACTCTTCAAATCATCATAATTTTGTGGAATTTGCCCGTCAAAGGTTGTCATGATGATTTTGGCAGCCTGATGGAGGTTTTTCGCTCTCCGGTAATATCCCAAACCTTGCCAGACCTTGAGCACCTTTTGGATCGGTGCTTTACTCAAAGTTAACATGTCTGGGAAAAATGTCATCCATTTTGTGTAGTAGGGGATGACGGTTTGGACTGTAGTCTGATGGAGCATGATTTCTGAAATCCATATTTTATAAGGATCCTGTGTTTGTCGCCAAGGGAGTTTCCTGTGATGTGCGGAATACCAGGCCCTGAGCTTTCTCTGGAATTCAGCGGCGTTTTGTTCGGATATCTTCATAACGGAAAAACATTTCTGTATACCATACGAATTTTTCAAGAGTACCATTCTTTCGAGTTTAAGTACATCTTAATGTTGGGTGGAGTGGGAATGACACCAGGGGAATCTTTTCTTGACAAGAAGGGGATAACTGAGATATTTTGTCTATCGGGCACTCGTTTTTTAATAAGGAGTATTCCTTATAATGGGGAGTTTTCTTCCTCTTGAGGAAACCGGTCGGGATTTTGAAAAGGGCTTATGGAAAAAATAGGTAAGTACAAAATTATTGATCTCCTGGGTAAAGGAGCTATGGGGATCGTTTATAAAGCCCTTGATCCGGATATCGACCGTGAAGTTGCCATCAAAACAATCCGTTTCGACCTTATTTCAGATGATGAAGAAAAGAATGAACTTATGCTGAGGTTCATTCGGGAGGCCCGAGCTGCGGGCAAATTAGTTCATCCCAATATCATAACCATCCATGATGTGGGAAAAGAAAAAGACATGACCTACATCGTCATGCAGTGTATTGAAGGCCCCAGCCTTCAGAATTGGATCGCTTCAAAGAAAAAATTTTCTGCCCCCCATATCATCAAGCTCATCCTTCAACTCTGTGATGCTCTGAATTTTGCTCATCAGAATGGTATTGTGCATCGGGATATCAAGCCTGCCAATATTCTTCTGGATGATAACGGAAAACCACATATCTGTGATTTCGGAGTGGCTCATGTCGAG
>DAOVBT010000063.1 GCA_030670375.1 Candidatus Aminicenantota bacterium
CCGACAGCCAGCTCGTAGTGGTTTTCATCCTTCATCATTTCCCGCACTTGGCCGTCCGTCCCTCTGAGAACCGGGCGTTCCACCCGCAGCCAATCATAATCGGTGTAATAGGCATTTTCGTGTTCGTAAATATTCACGATATGTTGGGCCCGGAAGTCCAGAGCATCGGGACACAGGGAGAACGTCCCGCCGAAAAAATCCGGATGAAACACCTGGAGGGCAAAGGAGATCCAGCCTCCTGTCGATCCCCCGGAGAGGACTCGCGCATAGGGTTTACGGATGATCCGAAAATTTTCCTCGAGATACGGAATCAGCTCCTGCATGATGGCATCGCCGTAAGGGCCGAGATTGGGAGAATTCATGGCGTGGGAATCATCATAAAAAGGACAGGGATGCTGGAACGTTACGGCCAGCATACGAGGACATTCATCCGAATTCCAGTACTCGAAAAATTCATACCCCCTGCCTCCCCTACGATCGTCCGAACCAGGCTTTTCCTCTCGAAATCCATAGGGAGCCCGCAGGGAAAAATGCCCCTGGATATAGTTTACAGAATAATACTCGTCGGGATTTTCGTCATATCCTTTGGGCAACAGGATGGTCGCGCCGATATACATCGGCTGTCCCCAAAAATCCGATAGCAATTTGCTCTGGAATTTAACCCGCTTAACCCATTTTGTATCCGGTTCGACCTCTACTGGTGGAATGACATGATTGCACGTGATTTCGATGGTTTGTTTCTGGGAGGGATCAATGTGGATCTTTTGGACATCGCTGTACATGTTGCCAGGCGACCGCAGCCAATTCTGCCCCTCCCATTGGTCATTGTGGAGCCACACCGTGTGGCCATCGGCTCGTTTGAACTGGGTGTAGACATTGATAAAACCCTGGACATAGTATTCTCCCGGGGGGATGTCGCGGATGCTTTGGAGGGGAAATCCGAACGAGTCCTCATCGATAATGCCCGCCTTGCCCGGGCTTAATGCAGAAACGTTCTGGCCCCAGAACGGAATGCCTCTGGCACGGCGAACCTGAAACCGGGGCTCCCGTCGATCACTCTGAGCCAGCATGACATACACCCGGCCAGTCAAGGGCCCTGCATGAGCATCTTCTGAAAACCGAACAGCGAATTCGAGCTCTGAACCTCCCAAGTCTGTGTATCCGGTTTGGCAACAAGCCAAAAGGCCAATAAAGGCCAAAACAAAAATATTGCTCAGATACTTTTTCATTTTCTCTCCTCTCCATTCAAAGGCTATATTCTCACCAATCCCGTCCCAAAAAGCAATCATTCATAATCCGGGGACAGGTACCGAATTATCTGATTGTTCATCTCTTAACAATTAGGATACAATAATTCGGTACTTGTCCCCGAATTGTTAATTGTTATTAAGGAAAAAATCGATGGAAAAAGTTAATTTGAGTGAAAAATTCAATCTTTTCAAAGAACTATGGACTCCCAAAATCGTCGGCGAACTCAACGGGCAATATGTCAAACTGGCCAAAACCAAAGGAGAGTTTGTCTGGCACAAACATGACACAGAGGATGAGTTCTTTCTTGTCGTGAATGGAACTCTAACCATAAAATTGCGGGATAAAGATATCCACCTCGATCCAGGAGAATTTCTAATCGTTCCCAAGGGTGTCGAGCACAAACCTGTCTCAGAAAATGAGGCCCATGTCTTGGTATTCGAGCCAAAAAGCACAAAACACACCGGAGATGTCGAGAGCGAAATAACCGTCAAAAAATTCGATTGGATTTAATTCACTCCCATTAGTTCGGTGACGGGATACCCGACCCCCTAATTCGTAAATAATTAAGGTATCAGGTATCCCGGTACATAATTAAGAAAAAAAATGTTTGACATAAGTATTGTTTTTTAATATGGTGAACAAAATGGTGAACATTCGGATTTCAGTCCGGACGCTTGTCGAACATCTCCTCAAGAGAGGCGACCTATCGATGAGTTTCGATATTGCCTCACGGGCATCATTGTTCGCCAGCAATCACGCCCATCAAAAAATCCAAAAATCCCGGCCAGAACCCTATGCCACAGAAGTGCCTGTCTTTTATCACATTGAAAACGAACGGATCGCTCTCGGCATCCAGGGGCGGATAGACGGCCTGTACGAACTGGCCGATTCCGTCGTGATAGAAGAAATAAAAACCACCCGAAAAGACTTCGACGAATTTATCGAACAAAACAACGACCTTCACTGGGCCCAGGTCAAAGTGTATGCGGCGATTTATGCGATCGATAACAACCTGCAAAAAATTCTAACCCAACTCACATACGGCCACATTGAAACCGGGGAGGTCCGGACTTATTTTCAGGAATACAAAACGGATGAGCTTCGGATGTTCTTCATCCAACTCCTGGAGCAATATTTCCAGTGGGCCGAAAAGATCGAGGATTTGCACCAGGAGCGGGACCAATCGATAATCGCATCCGATTTTCCGTTTGCGTCCTTCCGCAACGGTCAACGTCAAATGGTCAAGGATGTTGCCGCCATCATCGAACAGGAAGAACAGATCATCATCCAGGCTCCGACAGGCATCGGAAAAACCGTCGCGGTCCTTTTTCCTGCAATCAAAGCCATTGCCGAAGGGCACATCCAGAAGATTTTTTACCTGACATCCCGAACCACGGGCCGTCTGATAGCAGAAAAAACTCTGGAAGAGTTAAAAAGAAGCGGACTCCGTATAAAATTTTTGACCTTGACCGCCAAGGAAAAAATCTGTTTCAACCCGGATAAAAATTGCACTCCCGATGAATGTTCCTTCGCCAAGGGGTATTATGATCGAATTATTGCAGCCCGGGAATCTTTGTTTGCCGAAAATGCCTTCACAGCCGATAAAATCACGGAGATCGCCCGTGCTCACAAGATCTGTCCCTTCGAATTTTCCCTGGACATGGCTCTCTGGGTAAGCTGTATCGTCTGCGATCTGAACTATGTGTTCGATCCCAGGGTGTATCTCAAAAGGTTTTTCTTGGAAAACGCGATCGATTGTACATTCCTCGTAGACGAGGCCCATAACCTGGTCGACAGGTCACGAGAGATGTATTCGGCCAAGATCGAAAAGATGGATTTTTTAAAACTCCGGCACCTCCTTAAAAACAAAAAATCAGAGTTGTATCGAGCAGCCGGCGATATCAACCAAATAATGCTCGAGATGAAAAAAATGCTCGGTGAGGAGAATCGCGCGTGGCAGGAGGAACGCCCGGAAGAACTGATCCAACCCCTCAGGAACTTTATCATAAGCTTAGAGCGCTGGATATCTTCCCACCAAGGAGCGCCCCAAACCCAGGAAATGCTCGATCACTACTTTGCGGTCAACTGGTTTCTCAAAGTATCCGAGTTCTATGATAACAATTATGGGACCTGTCTTGAAAAGACTCCACACCATCTCAGCGTGAAGCTGTACTGTACCGACCCATCCGACCGACTCCACGAAACTTTTGAACGGGCCAACTCATCCGTTCTCTTTTCGGCCACCATCACACCCATGTCCTATTTTGCTCAGATCTTGGGTCTGCAAGATTCGGTGGAAAAACGGATTCTCCCCTCCCCATTTCCTCAAGAAAACCTGTGTATTCTTGTTTCGGATTCAGTCTCGACTCTGTACCGACACAGGTCACAAACAAAAGAAGCACTCGTTCAAACTATCGGATCTATGATCGAGGCCAAAAAGGGAAACTACATGGTCTATTTCCCATCATACGAATATTTAAAAATGGTTCATCCGCTGTACGAAGCCGCCTTTCCCCTCCACAAAATCCTGATACAGACTCATGAAATGAGAGAGGTGGAGAGAGTGAATTTCTTGAAAATTTTCTCCGAAGAGAACAGTCAAACCCTGGTTGGTTTTGTGGTGATGGGAGGTATTTTCGGGGAAGGCATAGATCTTGTCGGTGACCGGCTGTCAGGGGCTGCCATCGTGGGAGTGGGGCTGCCTGGTATTTCAATGGAAAGGGAAATGATTCGCCAACACTTCGAAGAGAACCAAATGCCAGGATTCGACTATGCCTACCGCTATCCAGGATTGATCCGTGTGTTTCAGGCAGCAGGACGTGTCATTCGAACCGAGAACGATCGGGGGACGGTTCTTCTGATCGATACGCGTTATTCCTATTCTCAATACAGAGACCTGATTCCCCGGGAGTGGCAGGTTCATCAAACTCAAAACCACAAACAAATCAGCCAGATATTGAGTGAATTCTGGGCAGAGCCAAATCTATGAATAATTTAACCGAATTATCGGTGTTGGCCATCGATTGTCAAGCCACACACAGTAATCCCGCTATAGGTCATCTGGTCGAGATCGGCTGGGTAAAAACCCAGGCCACCCATCCATTCGACCATGAAATGACCACTGAAGACGCCAAGACACATTTGGTGAAATTGGGGAAATGTGTCCAGTTACCCAAACAATTCTTGAAAATCACAGGCATTAAACCCGAGGAAATGAAGGAGGCCGTTTCAAAAAAGATCATCTGGCAAAAAATCTACCGAGCGGCAAAAAAAACGGCATCCGATAATCAGGGAATTTGTCCGGCTGTGATCCATTTCAGGCGGTATGAAGAACCCTATCTTAAACAGCTTCATCAGGAATTTGCGCCCAACGTTGAATTTCCCTTCACAATTGTCTGCACCCACAAGATAATCAGCAGACTTTATCCCGGACTCCCAAGGAAAAGTTTAAGGGCTGCAGCTGGATATTTCGGGCTCTCCCTTCCCACCTTTCGGCGCAGTCAGTATCATGTTGTGGCCACCGCGTTTATCTGGAATCATATCGTTAGGATTCTCGAAGAGCAGGAAAAAATTGCCGCTTTTGCAGAGCTTCAGGATTGGCTCTGTATCCCATCTGCCACAACTCTTTCTGCACAATGTGCACGGGAATACCCGATGGAAAAGGCTATCCGGCACGATCTCCCCGATAAGCCAGGAATTTACAGGATGTACCGTTCCTCCGGGGATTTGCTTTACATCGGAAAGGCGAAATCTCTCAAACACCGAGTCAACAGCTATTTTCACAAACGAGGACGCCATACCGAGCACATCCTGGAAATGCTTAGCCAGGCCCAAAACCTTTCGACGACTGTGACAGAAACTGCACTGGAAGCCGCTGTCCAGGAATCCGATGAGATAAAGCTCCTAAGCCCCCCATACAACAGGGCACTCCAACCGAATGAAAGACAACTCCTTTTTTACTCCAAAAACCTCAGGAGCAAACTATTTGAGCCGAACATCCAGCATCCGATCGGACCATTCCCCTCCAATATCAAAATGGAGTCTCTCGCAAAACTCATCGATGTGCTGAACGGCAAAATCAGAAAATTCTCTCCTCGATTGATCGAAACCGTGTTGCTGACTCCGTCGGGATACGCCCCAGACAAGGATTGCTTCAAACTCGGGTTGGAGGCTTTCAGAAAAAAGTATAGTAGCGATATCCGAGGTCCCATACATTTAGGCCATATGATGAAATGGGGCACGCAGTTCTGGAAAGAAAAGCTGGTTGAAAAGGAACAAGAACAACAAAAGGACTCAGGACAAGACAAGGAGGAAACTGAGGAAGTTCAAGAGGGTGAGCAACTCGAAAAAAGAGAGGAAGGCTGGACGCCCGAACGCGTTTTCAAGGCTTTGAAAAGAGTGATCCGGATGGATTCATTCCAGATGCGACGATCGCGATGGTTCTGCCGTCTGAGTGAATCCACCCTATCCTGGTCAAATGCAGCTCATTCAGACAAAGAGAAACATATCCTTATATTCGAGAGTGGAACCGCAAGCTTCAGAGGTCGCAATCTTCGACTTGATCGAACAGATTTCCCGTCAGGACACAAAAAAACTCTCTGTGAGAGGCAGGCAAGCTTCGATATCGCGACATACGACCGGATGCGAATTGTCACGACGGAAATACGGCGGATCATTCAAGAGGACCGTGACATCGAGCTGTGCTTTCATCCAGGGAACACTCTGAATAAAGAGCAGCTGGAAAAGATCCTAAAATGGGTATGATCAAATTACTGTTTTTGGCTGATACACATCTGGGATTTGATTATCCCTTCCGGCCCCGTATCCAAAGGAGGCGCAGAGGAGAAGACTTCTTCGCCAACTATCACAGAGCTCTTGAACCTGCCCGGATACAAAAAGTCGATGCGGTCATCCATGGGGGAGATCTGCTGTTTAGAAGTCGTGTATCAGCCCGTTTGGTGGACCTGGCCTTTGCTCCGCTTAAAGAGATAGCAGATAAGGGAACAGAAGTCTACATCGTCCCTGGTAATCATGAACGATCCAAAATTCCGTTCAAAATCTTGAGCCTTCATCCCAATATCCACATTTTCGACTCTCCACGAACCTTTTTGATCGAAAAGAGTGGGTTAAGGGTGGCACTCTCCGGTTTCCCCTACTGTCGAGAGAATGTGCGAGCTCAATTTCCCAAAATCCTCCAAGAAACCGGATGGCGAGAATATCAAAAAAACTGTGCCGGCCATATCCTTTGCATCCACCACTGCTTCGAAGGAGCCAAGGTAGGCCCAGTGAGCTACACTTTCAGATACAAAGAGGATGTGATCCGGTTGTGTGATGTCCCCCAAGAGTTCACGACTGTTCTCGCAGGACATATCCACCGCTACCAGATCCTGACAAAAGATCTCATCGGCCGATCGCTCACCACGCCTGTGTTTTATCCTGGTTCGATCGAACGCACATCCTTTGCTGAGATGGATGAGGAAAAGGGATATTTCATGCTCAAATTGGCACTCAACAACAACAATTCCCTAGCTATCCAAGAGTGGGAATTCGTGGAACTCCCGGCTCGTCCAATGGTCAAAGTCCACATCTCTCCTCGGGGAATGAATGAGCCGAAATTAACAGCCTACTTAAAAAAATCATTCTGCTCTCTAAGTTCCCAGAGTGTCGTCAAGTTGAATATCGAAGGGCTAATTCCTGAAGGATGTCTTCCTGTCTTCAGAGCATCTTCCCTCAGAGCTCTCGCTCCGAAAGAAATGAATATCAGTGTCAGGTTTGTGAAGTTGAATGGAAGATATTAAAATAGAGCGACAAGAGAAATTCTGATTTTAGGAGGTGTGTTGTGAAAATCCAAAAAAACAAAACATCAAAAATGGTCACTTACTTCTTGACGCTGTTTTTTGTTTTGTTATCGATTCTCCCAGTCACTGAATCGCATCATGCATATGGTGCAGAACAAAAATCGACATATTTTCCCAAAAAAGGAGTGTGGGAAAAACGCAACCCCGAAGAATTGGGATTAGACTCGCAACGGCTGCAGGAAGCCATCGAATATGCTGTGGCCAATCAATGGACCGGGCCAAAAGATTTGGAGATCGCTGTCACAAAAGCGTTTGCGGTTGAACCCTACGGTGGAGTTCTCGGACCGACAAAGGAACGGGGTGAATCCAACGGGATCATCATCAAAAATGGATACATCGTAGCTGAATGGGGAGACACCAAACGGGTGGACATGACCTTCAGTGTGAGTAAAAGCTTCCTCTCCACAACAGCCGGCCTTGCTCTGGATTCGGGATTGATCGCTGATGTTCAGGATCCGGTCAAAAACTATATCATGGATGGCAAATTCGACTCGGAACACAACGCCAAAATAACCTGGCACCACCTCCTGAACCAAACCTCGGACTGGTCCGGAACCCTTTGGGACAGACCCGACTGGGGGGATCGCCCTCAAAGGGATGCAACATGGAACGATCTCAGGCAACGAAAATTGAATGAACCGGGAACCCATTTCAAGTATAACGATGTCCGCGTCAATCTTCTTGCCTATTCTCTGTTACAAGTTTGGCGAATTCCCCTCCCAGTGATCCTGCGGGAAAAAATCATGGATCCTATCGGAGCCTCACCCACTTGGCGGTGGCACGGATACGAAAACTCCTGGGTTCTTGTCGATGGCTTGAAGATACAATCGGTCAGTGGCGGTGGACATTGGGGTGGAGGGATGTTCATCAGCACACGGGACCAAGCCCGGTTCGGCCTCCTTTTTCTGCACAACGGGAACTGGAATGGCCGGCAGTTGATTTTAAAGGACTGGACAAAAATGATGAGAGTTCCAACTACATCCAATCCCAGCAATTGCTACATGTGGTGGCTCAACACAGGCCAACAATACTATAACAGCGCCACAGAATCGGTTTTCTATT
>DAOVBT010000064.1 GCA_030670375.1 Candidatus Aminicenantota bacterium
AACGATTAACACTTTTTTCATAGGTCTTTCTCCTCTTTTGTTTCCAGGCAAGAAATTCTATATCAGACTTATTACACGAAGTCAAAAAGGATAGTCAAGAATCAGAATTTGAAGAGGGAGGAGAAATTGTATATAATGGCAGTCCCATAGAGAGTTTTTATGGGATGAGGGAGACTTAAATGCAACAGGGTACAGAAAATATCATCTATCAGAAAGCGTCCAAATGTTGGGAATGTGTGAACAGGTCTGTCGAGATGTTCAGCGAACTGCTGAAAGAGGAAGGAGATTTTAATGCGGCGGATTATTACAAATCCAGAAACTTGCTCCGGGATGCCGATGATTTCTTGAGGGAAGCCGTAAAGAATGCCAAAAAAATGCTCGGTCCAATCCCAGCCTATACCTCCGATGATTACCAGAAGTGGCGTGACGAGCTGCTCGAAGAATTTCATATTCTGGCTATGAGTCAAGAATATGAGAATCTTAGGTCTGAACTTTTTGAGGATGAGTATTTGCGCCAGTGGATAGACGAAGAAAGCATCGAACGTCTTTTAAAAAAACATTTTCAAACGCAACAATCGGGAAAACGAAAATTATCCAATATCAAAGTCAGGATTATCCTGGACCGTTTGGAAGAATTGATCAATCAGGCCGAAGATATGAACAAACAGGCTGTCCAAAAACAGCAGTCTTGACTCGAGCCTAATTCATGTTATTATTGGCGGAAAGGAAGTAGCAATGGATGTGATCATCGAAAATCCTGAACAAGTAAAAAAAGCTGATTTTATCGTAGGAATACCCTCGTTTAACGAGGCGGATTCCATTTCTTATCCCACTCAAATGGCCAGCAAGGGATTGTGCAAATTTTTTCCGGATAAAAAGTCTGTCATCATTAACGTGGACAACAATTCGCCGGATGGGACAAAAACAGCCTTCTTGAACACTCCCACCGACGTGCCAAAGATCTACATCTCGACTCCTGGTGATACTCGAGGGAAGGGGAATAACCTTAGGAATCTGTTCGAGGCTGTTGTCGAACTCGAAGCCAAAGCTGCTGTTGTGGTGGATGCCGATTTGAGGAGCATAACGCCCCAGTGGATTCAATACCTGGGAGAACCTCTTTTTGCCGGCTTCAACTACGTGACTCCCATCTATATCCGCCATAAATACGATGGTTCGATCACCAATCACATCGCATATCCGCTTTTGAGAACTCTTTTTGGCCTCAGGGTGAGACAGCCCATCGGGGGAGATTTTGGATTTTCAAGACGACTGGCCCAAGCATTCTTATCTGAAAAAACATGGACCGAAAATGTGGCGAATTTTGGGATAGATATCTGGATGACAACCGTTGCCATTGCCCACCGTTTCAAGGTATGCCAAACGTTTTTAGGATCACCCAAATCTCATAAGGCCAAGGACCCGGCAAAAGACTTGGGACCGATGTTCATGCAAGTGATCATGACCTTTTTTGAGCTGATGATAGATTTCGAATATTTCTGGAAGGACACCTCTAAAAGCTGGCCGAGCAACATTTTTGGATTTGGCCTGGGAGCCACAGAAACACCCCCTCCTGTCTCCGTGGATACAGACGCCCTGTATTTCAGCTTTGTCAATGGATTCGACCATTATGGGGAAGTGTGGAAAAAAATTCTGCCCAGTAGGGAATTCGCTGAGATAAAAAAGACAAAGAAGATCCCGAAGGAGAAGTTTTACTACAGCACTGACCTCTGGGCCCGAATCCTTTTCAATTATGCCATCGCCTATCGGAATAACGAGATTCCCAAGGAGATGATCATAGAGTCCATGATTCCGTTTTATCATTCCCGGATTTTATCCTTTGTGAACAACACCGTTCACATGGATATCAAAGAATGCGAGGAATATTTTGAAAAGATTGTCAGGATATTTGAAGAGGAAAAACCCTATCTGATAAGGCGATGGAACGAAGATCAAAGAAAACTGGGTAACAAACTCTTCCGGTTTTAGTCCAGACGAATTTTATTTTTTGGGCTTGATAGCGCCTATTTTGATACTCAACACAGAATGGGCAATTTCATTCAGTTGTTCGATCGGAATATCCGCTTCTTCAGCTATGGCTTTTGCCATCGCATCTTCGGATTCCAAACCAAGAGAGAAAAATTCTTCCCCTTGTACATCAAGCTCCTGAAATCCCGAATTTTTAATGAGATCGAGGTAATCGTCTCTCTTCATGGCTCCGGCAATGCACCCTGTGTAGGCTTGGACCGATTCTCTGATGGATTCGGGGAGTTCCTTCAAAAGGACTAAGTCCGAGACCATCAATCTGCCGCCAGGTTTGAGCACCCTAAAAGCCTCTTGGAAAACCCTCCTTTTATCCGGCGAAAGGTTTATCACACAGTTGGAGATTATCACATCGACAGACTCTGTTTCCATAGGCAAATTCTCGATCTCTCCGAGCCTGAACTCCACGTTTTCATACTGTCCTTTTCTGGCATTTTCCTTTGCTTTCTCTACCATTTCCTTTGTCATGTCTATGCCAATCACTTTTCCTTTATCGCCGACTCTTTTGGCGGCAAGAAAGCAGTCAAAACCTGCGCCTGCGCCCAGATCCAGAACTGTTTCTCCTTCCTTAAGAGTTGCAAGTGCGACCGGATTGCCACACCCAAGCCCGAGATTAGCATTCTCCGGAACGGATTGTAATTCCTCTTCGCCGTAACCGATGGCTTTTCCGATGTGTTCGGCCATGTCTGACGGTCCGCAGCATGATTCGCTTTGGCCACAACAGGAACTGTTTTGTTTGGCAATCTGAGAATAACGTTCTTGGACGATTCCCTTAATTCTTTTATCATCCAGTTTTGTATTTTCTTTCATCATGATCTCCCTTTTAATCGAAGATCTGTCAACATCGGGGATAGCAGGTTTTTGACCATCCCTTCGAAATCCTGTGCTTTGATCAAAGACAGACAACAAAACTTGCCATCTTTTTCCATCGTGATCACAACAAGTTTATCACCAGGACAGATTTTTGCCTTTTCTCTTATTTCCTTGGGTAGGACCATTTGTCCTCGCTCGTCGATGCTGACCACGGATTCGACTGTGCAGCATCCTAAGTTTTTTCCTGCGGAGCCACAATAGGATTGGGATTTATCTGCTCGAGCCATCTAAAACCTCCAATTTAGAATATTCTGAATATACGATATATTCAGAATATTCTAAATTATGTGATTTGTCAAGAGGTTTGCGATATCAAAATGGTGTTATAAATCTGCACGGTTCTCTTCCATTTTGTATGGGTAAGCTCTAATGGCATAGAAACATCTTGAAAGTACTGCCCACACAAGATAGAAGAGAACCATCTGCACAAAAGTGGAGGGTATGCCTGACGGGGAAAATACTTACCTGTTTATCTCGACTTCGTCTTTCCAGTACCGGAGTTTGCCGAGGCCGCCCTTATCCGGACTGGCATCGAAAGCCAACCCATAATAAGAGGATTTGGCCTCGAATAATGGTTTATCCTTGAAGAAAGCCTTGGTCAGGTTAACGATGGTGTAGGCAAGTTTTGATCCCTTTAGTGAGGCAAATAAAAAATCCCCGTTGGTTTCGAATTCGCCAAATCCGATTTTTCCTGCCTCGTAGGTGTAGCGGGGGCGACGCCAGTCTCTCGCCATATCCATACGCAGGTCATTTTTTACTCCGATGACGATCTTCCGATTTTCAGAATCGATCTCCACGCCAAGACCTGCTCGATCGGGTTTAGTCCGGATGGCAAGGATCTTATTTGCCCATTTGGTGGGAGACTCGTCTTTGGGGTGGGGGATGAGGACGGTAATAAAACCCACGGTTTCGCCCAGCTCGAAGTGTTGGGCCGTGGTTTGATGGATCAAGATTTCATCCTGATAGTGGCGTTTTTCCGGCTCTGTTCCTTCCAATCTGAAATGGGTTGCCGGAAACAGGATAAGCAGGTTTTTTTCTGTGGGGAGATTTT
The DNA here is from genome assembly GCA_030670375.1 of Candidatus Aminicenantota bacterium. GTDB lineage: Bacteria > Acidobacteriota > Aminicenantia > Aminicenantales > Aminicenantaceae. The sequence goes on from DAOVBT010000064.1 coordinate 3,965, forward strand.
GGTTTTGGATTTTGTCGTAGACCGTGTCATACCAGTGTTCCCCTCGGGTGAGGATTTTGCGTGTATGCCACAGATTGGCAAGAGTGAAATATTCCTCCTTGAGCGATTTGAAGATGTCGAACACGACATAAAGATCAGGATTTTTGACATACACGATGACGCGATCCCATGCATAACCCATGTTGTCGTCTGTGAGCCGTGTGCGGCAGTAGTCGAAATCTTCCAGACTCAAAAAGTCCACTTTTTGTGTGCGAATCTTACGGTAGGAGCCGGCATTGTGCAGGAAATCGAGAATACTCTGTCCTGGAACGGCATCCCTTATGCTGTACCGGAATTCTCCCTGATCCTGTCCCATCCAGATTTTTTCCGGCCTCACACACAACCGGTTGTGGAAATAGTCCTGGCGATAGGCACCGTAGGGTCCACTGGGCATATAGTCGCGGTACCCCCCATCATGGAGGAGGACCGAGCCCCCGGACATCAGCAAAACAATGCTGTTTTCGTCTGCGTGACCGTGGGTCATCTTTTCTTCTTCCACCGGGATCGTATCTCGCAAATAATCCCGAAAGTTCAACCCTCCATCGCCTTCATCCCTGTAGTTCAAAAGGAGATATGTTGAAAGGGGATCCCATCCGTTTCGAAATACGATCTTTTTCCCTTGGACATCCTCCATAACCTCTTTGGACAGCGATTCGGGCTGCTGGACAGGGATGCCGTCTCCACCCCAGAGATAGCAGTCCAAAAAATTGTAGGCGAGGCCGATATTTTTGGGATCGTTGAAATCGACGAATTTGCGTGCAATCGTAGTGGCGGCCCATTTGAGCCGGGGATCCTTAAAATGCTTGGCGGCTGCTTCAAAAAATACCAGGAAGCGCGGCCAATTGGCCATCCAATTGGCGTCCCCGAAATCGGGAACCATGCCCGCCGGGCACATCAGATGGAGGAAATAATGGGTGTAATAATACATTTCCGGTGTGTCGAGAAGCTTGTCCAGCTTTCCCATTGCATCGGCATACCCTAACAAAGCATACAGCCAGACGCCGTGGTAGATGGTGGCATCTTCGATCTGCCAGTTTCCCCAGTTGTCATCTCCCAGGGCTTTGCGTTGCATTTCCCATTTATTGGTGTCCGGGTGGTCGGGGAGTGCCCGCACAGCCCATGCCAGAGATTCAGCCCGGAGCGCTGTGCGGTTCATCGGACCCCACTCCTGGGTTCGGAGAACGTATCCCATGCTATCGGCGATGTCTCCCTGGATTTTGTGATTTTCTTCTGCGCTTAAGACACCGGCTGTCTTCAGGATATCGTAGGCCCTGAGGAAGCGCATCACCGTAAAAAAATCCGGGAGCATGGGAATGCCCTCCTCGTAATCCGGGCGCTTCTTCCTTGCCCATTCGGGGTAAGCGGATCGGTAGTCGGCATAGGTGAGTAGTATTTTTTTGGAACGTGTGGCATATTCCGGCTTTTTTTCCTGCTTATACAAATGGGCGTAGATGACAGACATCTCCAGCAAGCCGCCGGGAGGACGGTAGCCGAAAACATTTTCAGGATCGAATCCCTGTTTCCAGCGCTGGATCACATGATCGTAATTATCCCAGGTGTAATCGGCAGCCTTCCGTGCATAATCCAAGTAATGGGATCGAGGCACGGCTTCTTGTGCGAATCCCTGGAGCTGGATCGATTGAATTAATATGCCTGAAAAAATGAAAAAGGAAATTAACCTCAAAATAGGCCTGTTTAATAACATCTTGGTTCTCCCATATGATGCTCCTATGCCATTTCCCGCAAAGCTAATATTAATCGCCAGACAATCGTCTAATCCGCTATATATCCTGCTCGGTGATTAATCCGATAACTTTTGCCTTTAACTCGGACTTTGATATTCTTGAATTTTCCGTCTGTCTTGTAATCTGATGGTGAATAATACAGGAGGTAGTAGTTCTCTGAGGCAAAAGCCGCTTTTTGAAACGCGCTCGAGATATTGGCAGAGCTTTCGATAATACCACCTGTATCCTTAGCTATTCTTAAAAAGGCATTATACACATCTTCGGTGATGTCCCTGTGTCTCAATCCTCTCTGTGAACCTTGCCTCTGGATATCCACACTACCAATAAGGGGCTTAGTGATGTACAAAAAATGGGCAGCGATCGAAGAATCCGCAAAAAGATTTTTGATCTTTTCTGTATCGAATGTGATGCTTTGGAGAAGATCTGCGATATAACTCTGCGAAGCCATGTTCATGCCATCCGGTCTTGTCGGATCATAGATTTCAACATTTGCGCTGGTCATTTCTGCAAAATCACCGATAAGCGGAATGTTCTCTTGCTGATAAAAGAGAAACACATGTTTTTGACCTTCTTTGGCCTTTAGGTAACCGGCTAATCCTTCCATAGCATTGAGATCGACATAACGGAATTGTTGGAGTTCCCTCATTGTTCTCATATAGTTCTCTGCATCTGTTTCTAGGGCAAATTCTTCGAGGTCTCTCATAAGGGTATGGTATGTGCCGCTGGCGACCCGGATATCTCTTCGCAATATAAGCTTCATCCTCTCTTTGATCTCGTCGCTTGGAATATTGTCTGTTATAGCTTTTGGATTGAGATTGTAGGTTTTTACAGGAGTTAGGATATTCAATGTATCTCCGGGAAGAAAGACTTCATCAAAAAAATAATCGAGGATCTCGTTGATCCTCGGGAGATATTCGTATACCGAAAATAAAAAAACAAAATAGCGGGAGACTTCTGGCCTGTATATTTTCCTCGCTTCCTCTTTATCCCTTTCGCTCTCCTCTTTTTCGATGGATGTTTTTTTTATCAGGTACACCGCCTCGATATTCTGGAGTTTTCCGTCTTCATAGAGCTCAAAATCTTCGAGGGATAAATTGTCGATAAACACATCCCCTTTAAAGACTCTCACGGGAACTTCGATGTTGATCGCGATCGCTTCATGTTGGAGTTTTAGGTCCTGTTCCTGTATGATGGCGGGATTAAGTTCTGTGGTCGAGAAAATGGCAAACAAAAATACAAAAAGAGCTAGTATTTTTTTTTTGTTTGAAACTTTCATATTGTTTTTCTTTCCATTGTCAACTTTGTAATCGCAAAAGCCAATGATACTAGATAAAGGGCTAATATCCAAACGGCATTTTTACTTTTCATTCCCATTGGGGATGGTTTTGATTTATCATATTCACAAATATCCGATAGATAAGATGAAAGGTTTGCCATGAAAGTCACAAATTTGGAACTTTAAGGAATTAGAAGTTGCATCATCAAAGCAAAAAGGCCGTTTTAGCCGCCCTATTCGGAAACCTGGGGATTGCCATCTTCAAGTTTGTCGCAGCATTATTCAGCAGTTCTTCCTCGATGCTTGCCGAAGCCTATCATTCGGTCTCAGATACATTCAATCAGGTTTTACTCCTGTATGGATTGAAGGCCAGCAAAAAACCCGCTGACAAAGAACACCCTTTCGGACACGGAAAGGAACAGTTTTTCTGGTCCTTTATCGTGGCCCTGATCCTGTTTGGAATCGCTGGAACCTTATCCATCATCGAGGGTTACCATAAATTCCGTCATCCCGAACCGATAAAGCATATCGGATTGATTTATATGGCCATTGCTGTAGCCATAATATTCGAAGGGCTTGCCCTAAGGATTGCCGTTTTGAATATTAAGGAAGAGATGCGGAGAGAAGAACACGGGAGTTTTTTGGAGACTCTCCGGAGAAGCAAGAATCCCACTAACCTCACCGTGTTTGTCGAGGATTCCTTGGCCATCTCAGGTGTTTTGATTGCAGGAGTGGCGATCACTATTGTTCATTTTACCCATATCTTGATCATCGATGCCATTGCCTCGATCGTTATCGGAGCCATGCTCATGGTTTTCGCCTTGTTTTTGGCTTTTGAAACAAGGATGCTGCTGGTCGGCGAAGCCGTTACTCCCTATAGAAGAAGAAAAATTGTAAAAATCGTCAGGTCATTCGAAGAGGTAGATGAGATTTTAAGCTTGAAGACTATGCATCTTAGCTCGGATGAGGTGCTTGTAGCCCTGGAAATCGACTACAAAGATGGCATGGTCGTGAGTGATTTGGAACAGATAAATCTAGAAATCGAAGCGAAAATCAAAGAAATCATCCCACGCGCCAAGGTTTATCTCGAAGCCCAAAAAAAAACTCCCCCTAAATAATTATCCCCTATATATAATAAAGCTATAAA
>DAOVBT010000020.1 GCA_030670375.1 Candidatus Aminicenantota bacterium
CTCGGCCTTTGCTCTATCTAAAGAAATCGGCACATTCATGTTTCTTCAATACATCGGGTTGGCGACCGGAAACGTTCTAGCCCTTACCTACTTCATCGCCAGTGCATTCACGCAAGGTAAACGTAGTGTTCATGATTTCATGCTCGGTACAGAGATACAATTTGAGAATTTTTAGAAATGCAAGATGTCCTTGGTACCAGCAACGGAAAATCTAGAATAATTCAATAAAAAAAAGAGGACAACAATGAATGGATCAAAAATTTTTTTATTACTGGGAATCTTTTTGGTCAGTGTCCTGAGCTGCTTTTCGATGTCCCAAAACATAGACTGGCCTGTGTTGAAAGTATATGACCAGGATCATTTGGCAAAGATCGCTCTACCCCTGGGGGGAATCGGAACAGGAACCGTATCGCTTGGTGGTCGAGGAGACCTGCGTGATTGGGAAATAATGAACCGACCAGCAAAAGGCTTTGTGCCTTTTGTGGGACAAAAAACAGGCCCATTTTTTGCGATTTACACAAAATTACCTACAGGCGAACAGATAACTCGTGCTCTTGAAGGCCCTCTTCCCCTCTCATCCTATGAAAATAGCCATGGCAGCACCGCCATCAACCATGGACTTCCAAGATTTCGGTATTGTTCCTTCGAAACGGCCTATCCTTTAGGGCAAGTGGTGCTTTCTGATCCAAAAATCCCCATAGATGTTCGTATCCAAGCATTCAATCCTCTTATCCCTGGTGATTCCGAATCTAGTGGTATCCCAGTGGTGATTCTTCGCTATGTCGTTTTTAACAAAACACTAGAACCTTTGGAAGTTTCCATCTGTGGAAACATTCCTAACTTTATCGGTCGAGATGGTACTCAGATGGTCAAAAATTGGAAAGGGGATTGGGAAGCGACGGGAGGAAAATCCAATTGCAACCAGTTCCGTAAATCAAACAACCTCCTTGGAATATTTATGAAATCAGAAGGAGTTAACCCAGAGGCAGAGCAATGGGGAACGATAGCCCTGACGACGATAACCGAAGGGAATATCAGCTGCAGGACTGCATGGTTGGAAGGAGGATGGGGAACGCCACTACTTGATTTCTGGGATGATTTCAGCCAAGACGGGATTCTCGAAGAGCGAAAGGCAGAAAATACAGATATTCCTATGGGCTCTCTGGCAGTGAAGATCGATGTGCCACCTAAAGGATTTAGAAATGTGACCTTTCTTCTCACCTGGCACTTTCCTAACCGGTACACCTGGACACCGAAAAAGACCAAAGATGATCTCATCGGCAACTACTACACAACACTCCACAAGGATGCCTGGGCAGTGGCCGAAAAGATAGCCCCTAAACTTGAGGATCTGGAGGAATCAACAGTGGATTTTGTGAAGACTTTTTGCGAGAGCACCCTTCCTGAGGTGGTGAAAGAAGCTGCCCTTTTCAATATCAGCACATTACGCACCCAAACCTGTTTTCGTACAAAAGACGGGAGATTTTTTGGATTTGAGGGATCGAGCAACAAGAAAGGTTGTTGCCACGGTTCGTGCACACATGTCTGGAACTACGAGCAAGCCACGGCGTTTCTATTTGGGGAATTGGCTCTCAAAATGCGTGAGGTCGAGTTCGGGCATGCCACATCAGACAATGGTCTTATGAGTTTTCGCGTAGCACTGCCTCTTGAAAGAGCGCAGGAGTTCAACAAAGGAGCTGCCGATGGTCAGATGGGATGCATCATGAAAATCTACCGAGACTGGCAGCTCTCCGGAAACGATAGAATGCTCAAAAATCTCTGGCCTTCCATAAAAAAAGCATTAGAATTTTGCTGGATACCAGGCGGCTGGGATGCAGATCGCAATGGCGTGATGGAGGGAGCCCAGCACAACACCATGGATGTGGAGTACTACGGTCCAAATCCCCAAATGGGCCTATGGTACCTTGGTGCACTCAGGGCCGCTGAAGAAATGGCCCGATATATGAGCGATGACACTTTCGCCAGTACTTGCAGGGAGCTTTTTGAGCGAGGCCGGACTTGGATCGATTCCAATCTTTACAACGGGGAATATTATGAACATCAAATTCAACCGCCAAAAGACAGATCGGAAATTGCCCCAAGCCTTCTTATCGGTATGGGCGCAAAAGATCCAAGCAAACCGGATTACCAACTCGGAAAAGGATGCCTTGTGGACCAGCTTGTCGGACAGTTCATGGCTCATGTGTGCGGGCTTGGGTATTTGGTTGATCCTGCTCATGTCAAAACTACGCTAAAAAGCATCATGAAATACAACCTGAGAGAGAGATTGAATGAGCATTTCAACTGCATGCGTTCGTTCGCATTGGGAGAGGAATCCGCCCTTCTGATGGCCAGTTATCCAAAAGGGCGACCGGAAAATCCCTTCCCCTATTTCACAGAAGTCATGACAGGATTCGAGTATACGGCAGCTGTGGGGATGCTTTACGAGGGACAGGTGGAAAATGGTCTACATTGTATCCAAAACATCCGTCAGAGGTATGACGGTCAAAAGAGGAATCCATTCGATGAAGCGGAATGCGGCCATCACTACGCCCGGGCCATGGCAAGCTGGGCAGCTCTTCTGGCACTCAGTGGATTCCAATATTCAGGAGTGGATAAAATCATGACATTCGCCCCAGGGGAAGGAGCCCATTTCTGGTCAAACGGATCGGCCTGGGGAAAATGTCAGATCAATGAGGAAAAACAGGGCTACAAAGTCGAATTGACAGTCAAAGGAGGAAAATTAGAACTTAAAGCATTCAAACTCGGTGAAACAGGTCAAAAACATTTCGACGGACCACCAAAGCATATCGGAACAGGAGAAAAAATCCAATTCCTCATTCCCTTTGGAAAACAGATTTCATGAATTCTCCAAAGACTCAGAATGAGAATCTTTTATGGTGCCAATCGTGCTAATATATTAGGGGAGAATTAAATGCCGTCATTCAGCCACTCTAAAATCGGAGCCTTCGAGACCTGCAAGCTGAAGTACAAATTTGCCTACATCGATAAGATCAAGGTGGAAGTCGAGGATACCATCGAGACCTATCTTGGGAGCATGGTGCACGAGGCCCTGGAGAAACTCTACAGGGACAAGCGATTCGAAAAATTGATGACCCTGGAGGAGCTTCTGGCCTACTACAACAAACTCTGGGAGGAAAACTGGAAGGATTCGATTATCATCGTCAAAAAAGACTACACGCCGGACAATTACCGAAAAATGGGGGAGCGGCAGCTCACCGATTATTACAACAAGCACAAATCCTTTGACCAGGGCAGGATCATCGGCCTGGAAACCCAGGACTTCCTGCCCTTGGATGAGCAGGGCAAATACAAATTCCACATCCGGATCGACAGATTGATGGACATGGGAGATGGGTTGTACGAGGTGCACGATTACAAAACAGGATCCTCGCTGTCCAAACAGGAAGAGCTGGACAAAGACAGGCAGCTGGCCATGTATTCCCAGTGGGTCCGGCAGAATTTCAAGGATTTTAACAAGGTTCGTCTTGTGTGGCATTTTTTGGCATTCGACAAAGAAATGGATTCCTACCGGACAAAGGAAGAATTGGAAAACCTGCGGGAGGAAATCCTGTCTCAGATAGCTGATATCGAATCCACAGAAGATTTTCCCGCAAATGTATCCTGGCTCTGTGACTGGTGTTTGTACAAGTCTATCTGCCCGATGTGGAAACACGAGGTGGAATTGGAGGAAAAACCAGAGAACGAATACCTGAATGACCCCGGTCTCAAACTGGTGGATGCGTATGTCAAACTCAAGGAAAAAATCGACGCCTACCGGATAGACGCAGAGGGGGAGTTGGAGAAAATAAGGGAAGCTTTGATCGCCTTTTGTGAGAGGGAAGGGATGCAGGTTGTATCTGGTTCAGAAAGCAAGATATCTGTTAAGTCCTTTAAAACGATCAAACTCCCGAGGAAAAACACCAAAGAGCGAGCCGAATTGATCGACACCCTGAAAAAACTCGGGCGGTTGGAGGAAGTTTCTAGCTTTAACACCTATGCATGGGTCAAGATTCTTGAAAAAAAAGAATGGGAAAAGGATGAGCTGGACCAGTTGGAAGGGTTTTGGACAGCCAAGAAAAATTATCGGTTGACTGTTTACGAAAAATAATGAGATATTATAGGTAGAAATATTAATTGCTGTAGGGGAAAATGGATAAAGACATAAAAAAATATCTTACGAGCTTGGATTTCGGGGAACTCCAGCATTTCAAAAATATGGCAGTGCTTCCCCTGATGTCCAATCTCGATGATTCTCCCAAGTATTTGATTCTAAAACAAGCCTTGGATCAGCATGTGCTGGTCATCGGAGAAGTCAGCCAGGAAGGACGGGTTCCCGAGCTCAAAGTCACCAATAAGTCCGATACGCCGATACTGCTTCTCGATGGAGAAGAACTGGCGGGGGCCAAACAGAACAGGGTTTTGAACACCACGATCCTCCTGAAAGAAAATTCCGAAACGATCATCCCTGTGAGCTGCACCGAACAGAGGCGCTGGTCGTACAAAACACGTGAATTTTCGGAGTCCGGAACAGTGATGATCCCTAAAATCCGGAAGATGAAATCCCAGACAGTCTCCGATTCCCTGCATGAATCACGGGAATACCGTTCCGATCAGGGGACGGTCTGGACATCCATAGATGAGATGTCGGAACAAACCGGCGTCCATTCCCGGACAGCCGCGATGAAGGATATGTACGAAGCAAAGGAAAAGGAGCTGGACGAGCACCTGAAAACTTTCACCTGCCTCCCTCAACAGAAGGGATTGCTCACGTTCATCGATGGCGAGGTTGTGGGCTTCGATTTTCTCTCCCTCGATACATCCTATGCTCTGCTCCATCCCAAACTGGTGAAAAGCTATGCAATGGAAGCGCTTTTGCAAAGGGCACCAAAGAGCGAAAAGCCAAGTGCGGATAAAGCCAAAGATTTTCTCAAGGAAGTTGGCCGGTGCAAAGAAAAAAAATACAAATCCGTCGGAAAGGGAGACGATCATCGATTCGAGGGAAAACAGCTGGTAGGATCGGCGTTGAAGTTTCAAAAAAAGGTGATTCACATGGCTTTTTTCAGCATTTCCGAAAGTGAAAAGGCCGGCAAAATCGCCGGATTCAAAAGACGCCGCGAATTCCGCACTGGCTAACTAACAATTCTTCAAAGGGGACATGAAGGACCCCGCCGTCCTATTAAACAGCGGAACCATGGAATCGCACACCTTGAGTTGAACAGGCTTTTCCGCGATAAATATTCCCACATCAGACGCTTTGGAGCGGACTTTTTTGCGAATATCTTTTCCCACATCCTTCAAGTAAAATATCTTCACCAACGGCTCTTCCAAATCCCAGATCCCGACGACCTGTCCATCCACAAGTATGGTAGAAGTGGCATTCCCGGAACGATCGAAAACCATCTTGTAGTGTTTGGGGTGGAGATATCTTTCCCGGTCTTTGTAACCCATCATGTAGGGATCGAGACCCGGGAGGACATTGACAACCGGATGTGTTGGGATCCCGATGGATTTCAAAGATTCCTGTTCAGACGAATGGACTAGGTAGTCGCTTTCCAATTCGGGAATCTCGACAGAAAACACTTCTTCCCCTAGGCCTTCAAGGATCTCCTTCACTTGCAATTTGGGAAATCCTGTCCACCAGCCAATATCCTTTTCGCTTACAGGACCAAATGACAAAATATACTGCTCGACAATTTTCCTTCTGGCTTCTTTTTCATCAAAGACCGATAAATCTAGATCGGGATAATAATCATCAAAAAGAAAGTAGGCGTGCTGAGTGCTTTTCCATCCCTCTCTGGGGAGGCTTCTCATCAGAAGACCTTTGTCGCACATCAGGTTCACGATCGGTGCGATGTTGATTGCCGTTCGCAGCTTCTTTTTGATCTCTCTTGTGGTCAGTCCTCTGCCCCTTAGAACTTTCAGGATTTTGTTCGAGATCCTCGCATACTGTGTCGGGGTGATGCCCAGGTATTTGCTGAACCTTGCGGCTGTCACCTCGGCCATCTGGCTTGTGGCAGCATAAGCCACCGGGATGAATTCCTTGGGGAGGATGTAGATCGTATTCCTGACATACCGAATTCTGGCCAGGCTTTTTTTCTTGGACATCTCGATGGCAAAGTTTTCCCTTTGAAATAATATCGATCGAGCCAACAGAGAAAGGTAAGGCCCGGTGGCGCTTGTCCCATGGAGTCCGCCGATGTCTTTGGCGATCTGAACGACATCATTCATTTTTGAATCGTCAGCTAAATGCTGCTTTTTCAGGACAAAATGATTGACTGTATTAAGGTTAAAGGTGTCCATGATTAATCTCTTGAATCATTGTTCTGAAGTAAGTAGTATAACGGACATTTTTTCTCTTGTCATTCTCCGCAAATTTGTTTATCAATAAAAGCAGAAAAAACATCCGATGACTGAATACAAAAAAGCGCTATTCCCAGAGATTCTGCGAGCTCTTGAAAAGAAACTCTCAAGTCCCAAGCCGGGGTTAAAAGCTCAGCTGAGGATGACCCCGATTCCCCGGCCTGGTCATCAGGTTTATTATGAAGTGGAAGATACGAGCCTCAAGGCGGGTGTCCTCGTGCTGTTTTATCCCCGAGAGGACAAGCTTTATCTGGTTCTCACCCGGAGGACAGACAAGGTGGACTTTCACAAAGGACAGATATCCTTTCCCGGGGGTCGACTGGATGCCGGAGAAGGACTGGAGCAAGCGGCATTAAGGGAAGCCCAGGAAGAACTGGAAGTCGATCCCGGTTCTATCCGTATTCTGGGAATGTTGACTCCCCTATATATCCCGCCGAGCAATTACTGCATCTATCCTGTGGTGGCTTTAACCGAGAGCCGGCCGGATTTTCGGCCATCGCAGATCGAGGTGGCCGAAGTCCTGGAGATCCCTTTAGATCACCTGCTCAGTCCACAAAATGTCCGGAGGGAAATGTGGAACATCAGGGGTGCTGATGTGGAGGTTCCGTTTTATGCCTTTGGCAAACACAAAATTTGGGGAGCCACCGCTATGGTTCTGGCAGAACTTTTGGAAATGATAAAAGGACTCAGTTCCCGTTAAGGTTTTGGTTCAGCGCAAACATAAATTCGCGCACTATCTTTTTTCCTATTCCGAAAATGTCAACAAGCTGTTCCTTCTGAAGGACTTTGCAGTCCACACTCACGCTGTCGTCGAACTCCCTGATCATGATGGACAACCTGGGTGGGGCATCTCCTCCCAGCACATACCTTCCGCTCTCCGCTCCGATGAATCCCGTTTCCCTGTCGATGCTATCGATCGTGAATTCGATATCGTTCACTGCCTCTATCGATGCATCCCACACTTCGTCAAAAGTCCGATTTCGCCAATAACTCGTTTCTGTTTTGACGGTCTGTATAGCGCACGACATACAGGCCAAAATGAGTAATGGCAGCAATAATTTTTTCATCGAACTCTCCTCACGACATCCATGTTTTTTTCCTCTCGTACTAATAAACTTAAAGCAAAATACATGCCAAGATACTTCCAGGGGTGGGCTGAAAGCCTAAATACCTTTTTGTCCTTTCTAGATGACATTTTAAGGAAGGGCCTTATTTTTTATACAAAAATAAAGAAATAAAATTATATGAAAAAAATAGAATTGTCCCCATTATCTCGAGATGACTTTTATCGGAACGGTTTCAAGATTTGACCCCAATTTTGTATTATGGTATAAATCTTGTAGTTATTACCTAGGAATAGTAGGGTTTATCACATGAGACAAATCATATACGGCGTTATCATAGTCGCGCTGGCCTATTTCTTGGTTGCATCGCAACACCCTGTCCACCTACATACCGGGGAGGTTATTATGAGCCAAAAACACAAGCACACGAATAAACTCATAAATGAAACGAGCCCTTATCTTCTTCAACATGCCCACAATCCGGTCGATTGGTATCCCTGGGGAGAGGAAGCTCTGGCAAAAGCTAAAAGGGAGAACAAACCGATTTTCCTGTCCATCGGTTATGCTGCCTGCCACTGGTGCCACGTGATGGAAAAAGAGTCTTTCGAAAACGAAGAGATCGCCGAAATCTTGAACAAACATTTCATTTCCATCAAAGTGGACCGGGAAGAACGCCCCGATCTGGACGACATCTACATGACGGCTTTGGTGGCCATCTCCGGAAGCGGGGGATGGCCGATGACCGTTTTTCTCACGCCTGACCTGAAACCCTTCTACGGAGGCACTTATTTTCCGCCCGAGGACAAATGGGGGCGTGTGGGATTCAAAAACCTCATCCTGCGTCTCAACGATTTTTGGCAAAACGACCAAAGCAGAACCAAACTTCACCAGGATGCAGAAACCCTCAGCCAGATCGTCGAACAGAGGACATCCATAAGCCTCCCGGTCGATGAAGATGCCCAACTCAGCAGAGATCTTCTCGCCAATGCCGCGCGCCAACTGGAAAAGGCTTTTGACGATAAATGGGGAGGATTCAGCAGCGCGCCAAAATTTCCCCCTTCCAATGCTGTTATGTTCTTGCTTCGTGACTACTTTCACACAGGCAACGAACGCTCGCTCGAAATGGCCACATTCACCCTGGACAAGATGTTTGAGGGGGGGGTGTACGACCATCTCGGCGGAGGATTCCACCGTTATTCGGTCGACCACGAGTGGCTGGTTCCCCATTTCGAGAAAATGCTGTATGACAACGCCCAGCTGGCGGTAGTGTATATCGAAGCCTATCAAGCAACAGGTAACAAAAAATATGCCCGTATCGCGCGGGAAATCTTCGATTATGAGATGAGTTACATGACCGATACCTCGGGGGGAATATACTCGACAGAAGACGCTGACAGCCAGGGAAAGGAAGGCATTTTTTATCTCTGGGAACGTGATGAGCTGGACGGGATCTTGAGCAGAAAAGAAGCCGAGATCTTATCCCGGTATTACAACGTGAACAAAAACGGAAATTTTTCTTCCCACGAGGACTACCACAAGGGGCTCAATATCCTGCACATCCGGAAGGATGCTGCGACAGTGGCCAAAGAGCTGGATATGACCGAAGACCAATTGGAAAATTCCCTATCCGGTATCAAAAAGAAACTTCTCGATGTTCGGGACAAAAGGGAAAGGCCCGGGCTGGATGACAAAGCCATCACATCCTGGAATGCCCTGATGATCTCTGCCTTCGCTCGTGGATACCAAGTCTTCGCAGATGAAAGATACTCAGATGCAGCGGAAAGAGCTGCTGCCTTTGTGATGGATAAGATGCGCACAGAGGATGGCAAACTACTTCGCACATACAGGGCAGGAGAGAGCAAATTTCATGCTTATCTTGAGGATTATGCCTACACTATTCGAGCTTTCATCGACCTGTATGAGGCAGGATTCGACAAAAAGTGGTTATTCGCAGCCGAGGATCTGACAGAGGAGATGATCGCCCAATTCTGGGAAGAGAAAAGTGCCAGCTTATTCAACACCAGCCAATATCACAAAAATCTGATCGTACGTACCAAATCAACAAACGACAGTGCTATTCCATCTCCTGTCGGTGTGGCCGTCGAATCATTTCTACGGCTGGGAAAACTATTGGACAAGGAAGATTATTTCAAAAAGGCACAGCACCTCCTCAAAACCAACCTTCCTTACATGGAAAAAGCTCCACAGGGATACCTCACCCTGCTGATGAATGTGGATTCTTTGATTCACCCAACCAAAGAAATCGCCATCGTCGGCCAAAAGGACTCTGAAGATACAAAAAAACTGCTGAAAGCGATTTATAGCCGGTTTATCCCCAATCGAGTCATCGCCCTCCTCGACCCAAGCAGCGCAGATGCAGCAGAGCTTGCCAAAAAAATTCCCCTCCTGTACGGCCGTGCGCTCATCGAAGGCAAAGCCACGGCCTATGTGTGTGAAAATTTCACCTGCCAGCTCCCCGTCACTTCTTCTGAGAAACTGATCAAACAACTTTTCGCAAAGTGAAAAAAATCGCTTAAAAGAGATAGCCCCCCTGGTCAAGGGGGGCCGAGGATTGGATCTAGAGGCGCGAAGTTAGAATGGAGACTTAGTGATTAAAAAGACTCCTAAATTGAGGATAAACGATAGCAAAGTTTGCGTTCTCCATATCGGAGAATTGATCCTGAGGGATATCTGCTGCAGAATACAAAGACTGAAGCTCTTTTTTATTCCATAGAGATACCCACTCAGCAATGCTCCTGTCTCCTAAAGGATTGCTGAAATAAATGAATGATATTTGCATCTTAATTCTTTCCCAAAACGATAGCTGCCCCAAATAGTCCTGCTGTCAAGGAATAACCGATATAAGAAGCCGTCATCAAACCCATCCACACAAAAGCTAAGGTCGTCCACGAACAAAGAATGCCCGTAATACCGAAAACCGTGAAATATCTTTTTAAACTTTTTTTCATCTCCACTCTCCCGCTTCCTTTTATTTTGTTCATTGCCCATTTTATTCGCAAATATCATGCCAAATTATAAGTTATTGATATTAATGAATTTAAGAAATCATTAATGGGATTTAAGGGCAGGATAATTGACAATTATTCGTACTTTGTAACAAATATTGCCATTTTTTTGCCCCCCGATTTCCCCTAAACCATGCGCATATATAAGAAAAAAACCTCGTAGAGAACCAAGATGAAGTATAGCGAAAATATAACATAAAGAAAGAAGTAGGCTTTGACTTTTCCGAACAGGATAAAATTTTTGTGCACCAAAAGGATGATTAGGCTGATGACCGTGATCAGATACTTCATCAAAAGAGACATCTCAGGAAACCTGTCAAGAAATTTTATCATCAGCGGATTGAGCTCTTTTCCCCCATAATGGATAATTTTTAACGTGAAATAGGCGTCAAGCACACACAAGACCAAGATCGATAGGATCAATGCCAGGTATTTTGCATCGTACCGGTCGACATAGTAGTTCAGGTCTTCCTCTTCCCGGCGAGCATGTCTTCGCTTGCCTTTGAATATGTGTTTGCTTAAGGGGCGGGTGGGAAATTTCCTCCGGTCAGATTTTTTTCGCTTATCCGTATGCATAAATCTCTGCTTAAATTTGCGACTTTCTAACGATTCTATGGATTTCATCTTAAGAGTCAATCGTCCCAGAAGATGAAATAGGGGGTGATATTATGATTGCGGGCAGAAATCCGAGGGTCAGTCTTAATCGGGGAGGTGTTCGAAGGAGCCATGGATTGTAAAAAAAGTTAACATACAAAATGTCATTTTGCCCTAGAGACCTCAGAAGCCAACAGGTATGTATATTGCATACCTATAGGAAATAAAACCGAATCTGCCAAAATGAGGTATTAATAATGTGAGGAGGGTGGAATGAAAAAAATAATCCCGATTTTAATTTTAGGGCTGTTGATCGCATTTTGGATTGGGACCGGAAACTCCCTGATTGCTCAAACCCAGCCAGAAGCAGGCTTTTGTTTTCTGGAAGAGAATGATTTTTACTTCCACACGAACAGCTATTTCAACCGGCTCCCCCTGCGCTCCTCCCAAACGCGTATATGGCGGGTCTATCAGCCTGCTAATATTGACTCTGTGACCAAGCCGCTTTTTGTCTTTTATAACGGAGGGCCAGGAGGAGCCACCAGTGCCGGGCTTTTCAGCGCGAACACCGGCCGGAATGCTGTTTCTGTCGACCCCCAGACAGGTGAAGGCTCCATCATCATCAACCCACACAGTTGGACCCGCATCGGAAACCTTCTCCATGTCGATGCGCGTACAGCAGGCTTTTCCTACAGCCTTATGGACAATCCCCAGGATGATGCTTTACGCCAGGCCGAATGGGATGCCCAGAATTACAATGCCTTCATCGACGGGGCCGATTTTGTTAGGATTCTGCTCCGTTTTCTTGCAGACCACCCCTCGATACAAAACAATCCTGTGGTGCTCGTCGTCGAAAGCTACGGAGGGATCCGATCGCTTGTCATGCTGCATCTTTTGCTTTTCTACCAGGATTACGCTAACGGAAATGCGATCTACCAGGACCCTTCATTGGTCCAGGAAATCCAGAACCACTACGACACCATCTTTCCCCAATATGCCGGCCAAACTGTCCCACCTTCTGTCATCGCACGGCAGTTCAGTCATCAGGTTTTGATCCAGCCCGCCATCACCCGGTACTTTCAAAGACTGGTGGCGGTGGAAATGCTGGAAGCTCCGGGGTCGATTCTCGATGAGTTGGCAGAGGAAACGGGCGTCCCGTACATCCGCTACAAGGACCAGCCCTGGGCAAAGGAAAATCCCACTCCTTTCAACATCATGAACAATATCTATGACTACATCGATCAAATCGGCCGCGATCCATACATTTACTCTAAGCCAGCGGGCTTTTTTAACGGTTTTTTCGACGCAGCGGCGGATCTGTTGACACATTATGATAAGTTAAGCCAGATGACAGGAGTGGATGCGGCAGAGATTCCCGAGCTGTACGCCTCGGCAAGACAAAGGGCCTATAAAATCAAGTTTTTGGAGGATTATTCTTCCCTGATGTCATATTCCGCCATGCTGGGGCCTGCACCCAAGGTGAAGGATATCCAATCTTTTCTTTTCCCATGCGCAGAAGATGACATGACATCCGTTTTCGG
>DAOVBT010000077.1 GCA_030670375.1 Candidatus Aminicenantota bacterium
CAACGGATTGAGTATCGGTCATGATATCGTCCAGCAAGCGATCGGCGGAGGCAACACCGATCCCGCACTCGCCAATCTTGGTTATGACCGCTACGATTCACCTGCCACGCTCGTTATGCAGAGTGCAAAAGACAAAAAAGCCGAAGAAGTCGTCGCTCTTTTCCAGAAATTGCGGAAGGAACATCCGGATGATTTTAGCGAAAGCGATATCAATGGGCTCGGATATTCTATCATGAATACGGGCAGAATCCCGGCGGCTATCGAAATCTTGAAGGTGAACGTCGATGCCCACCCTGAATCGGCCAATGTTTACGACAGCCTGGCTGAGGCCTTCATGAATAATGGCGATATCGATTTGGCCATAAAATACTACAAGAAAGCTTTGGAAATGATTCCGAAAGACACAAAGGCTGACCGGGCTTTTTTAGAAAACATTAAGAAGGGCGCGATCGAAAAACTGAAAGAGCTCGAGAAAAAAAAGAAGGATAAGAAATAGAAAATAATTTCAAAAGTTAGCCGATCAGCTGGCGTGGGTTTGTTCCCAGTCGGACAGGGCGCGGTTGGCGTGATCCAGGAATTGGTCCCGGTTGTCGGGCGATAATCTCCAATTCATCCGGCCTTTTCTGACGATTTCTATCTGATTGCGGTAGGATGTGACCGAGCTGTTGCTCCACAAGGGGGGCATCCCTTTGGCGGCCTTCACCGACTCGATCGTATCGAAGCGGATATTCCAGTAAAATTGGCCATACTTGATCCTTATTCTGTCCTGCAGGATATAAATCTTCGTGGGAAGAACGAGCCAGTAGATGAGAAGGATAAAGGGTCCTGTGGCGAACAGCACGATAGAGGCGACATGGAACCCGTATGCAGTTTCAGCAGAAATCCCATTTTGAAAATGGGCAAAGTTATAAAAAAAGATGCCCATGGCTATCACGAGAACGATCGGAACCCCTAGAAGGACTTTGGTCCAAGTTTCATATTTGATGGAACCCTCGTAAAGAATCATTCGATTCGTCCCGTAAAAAATCCCATTTTGTCGAGAAGCTTCTTGGTTGTCTCAGTAATTTCAAGTCCCTCGATCTTATCAGGGGCGAACCAACCGGCATCGCTGACATCGTCTGCAGGTTGGATATCTCCACTCACATAATCACCATGAAGATCGACGATCACATAATGGAATAGGATCTCTCCTTCAGGATCTCGCTCGATCAGATCAAAGGTGTGAACCGGCTCTCCTGCTTTGATAATGAGGCCTGTTTCTTCCATAATCTCCCGTTCCGCTGCTGCTTGCAATGACTCGCCTAGGTTCACAGAGCCGCCAGGGATTGCCCACTTCCCTTTCTTAGGTGGGTACTTCCTCCTGATCAGCAAAACCTTTCCCTCTTCAATGACAACAGCTCCGACAGCAGCCTTGGGCATAGAGGATCGCTTCAGCTTTTGCATTTGTGTTCTGCCTCTGTTTGAAATTATCAGGGCTCAATTCCCATGTCAAGCCACCCGTATAATTGGGGATATAATTTAATTGGGGACAGGATACCCTTTCACTTAATTCGCTTTTCAATAAGCACAAAAATCCTGTTGTTACTCATGAATTAAGTGAAAGGGTATCCTGTCCCCAATTAAAGTTGCCCGAATTAGAGTGAACTTTTTGGGGGTTTGGGTCGTATAGTTTTATGGAAGGTAACAATGTTTATAAAATTTATATTATGGTTGCTTTTGCTGCTGATATGCTGGCCGGTGGCTATCCTCGCTTTGCTTCTTTTTCCGATAGTCTGGCTGTTGATGCTTCCTTTGAGGCTGATCGGCATAACCGTGAACGCATTTTTTCGTTTCATCAAGGCCTTATTCACGCTTCCCGCCAGAGTCCTCCACGGCTAGAATAGGGGATGTCCCACAAGGTACCAGCCTAATCATCTTTCATAATTCAGATTGTGTAGAAAAATCAATAATCGAGACTTTATGTTGTTAATTTGGAAAAAGGGAATAGGGTGACACCTAGAGGAGAACTTCCCCATTTTCTATTGGTGTTTCTTTTTATATAATGTGTATTCCATAATTACGACAATTCGGGATCTGTCTCCGAATTAAAAATATGAAGTATGGAGGGAATATGAACAGCAAAAAGAAACGTCGGGAATTATCCCGTCGGCAATTTCTAGGACGAAGCGCAGCAGGTGTGACCGCCCTGGGATTTTCATCCACACTCCTGAACACCCTTTTACTCCACACAGGGTGCAAGACCGGAGCGCAGGCGACAGATTTGATCGTCCCAGAGGATGTCCTCAAGAAAGCGGTCGAACTCTTGATGGCCAAAGGGGCGGATTTCGGCGAAGTGTTCGCAGAACGATCTGCATTCGACACTTTGATGAGCGACGATCGCAAGATCAACACTACCACCCTCATAGAAAAAGGGGTGGGCGTGCGCGGAGTCAAAGAGGGCAAGACTTTTTACGCCTACACAGCCAGCTTCGAACCGGACGAGATTTACAAAACCGCTCAATTTGTGGCGGATGCCGCAGCACAGGGCATAGTCGGAGAAACTGCCTTAATCGTAGACATGGCACGGCAAACGTCCGATCTGTCGTTTCCGATCGTTCCCCATCCTGATGAGACAGCCGCAGATAAGAAAATCGAAATGGTCCAGGGTTTGACAGAACGAGCCTGGTCAGCAGACGAACGGGTGAACCAGGTTTCCCAGTACTTCCAGGAAATCATGCGTCAGATCAACATCGCCACATCATCCGGGAAAATCATCAACCAGTTGGTCGGCCGGACCTTGTTTTATGCTTTAACTTACATGAAAGATAAGGACGGCAACTTACAGATGGGCATGGATTCCCGGGGAGCCTATGCAGGAATGGACTTTTTCACGGGAGAAAATTCCTTTGAGGTCGTTGTGGACAAGTCCGTAGAAAGAGCGAAAAAACTATTGTCAGCCATAGACTCACCCCGCGGGATGTTTCCGGTTGTTTTAGGCCCGGGAGGCACAGGAGTGCTCTTCCACGAATCCTGCGGCCATGGCATGGAAGCCGACCTTGTCTTCAAAGGATCCAATTACAAAGACCAGATCGGGAAACAGACGGCTGCCAAAGGGGTGACCTTGATCGACGACGGCACTCTCCCTGAATTAGCTGGCTCGTTTGCCTTCGATGATGAAGGGACCCCATCCCAGAGAACCGTGCTGGTCAATGACGGAATCCAGGAAAATTACCTGTGTGATCTGATCTGGGCAGCGAAACTTGGGATCAAATCCACCGGGAGCGGACGACGGCAATCCTTCCGGTATCCTCCGATTCCCAGGATGAGAAACACGTTCATCGATGGAGGAGATGTGCCTCCTGAGGATATCATCGCCAACACCAAAAAAGGCATCTACGTTGCCCAGACCGGCGGCGGCGGTGAAGTGGATGTCATCACCGGGAACTTCATGATGGGTGTCGGGGAAGCTTACCTGATCGAAGACGGGAAGATCACGAGCCCGATAAAAGGCGCAACCTTATCTGGCATGGGAATCAATGCCATGAAAACCATCGACTTGGTGGGAAATGACCTAGTTGTTTTCCCCGGAGCTGGAATGTGTGGCAAAGGACAGTCTGTTCCCACAGGATTCGGGATGCCGACGATCCGGGTGCGAGGCATAATGGTGGGTGGTCCCGGCGAAGCCTGGGATGATGTGGAAGGAGGCGCCAAATGAAACAGAAAAAAGAATACATGGACTTAACCCAATATGCCGTGGACCAGGCCATGAAGGCAGGTGCCGATGCGGCTGATGCTTTTGTCACAGACAGCCAGAAAGTCGAGATTTTCAGCGGCAACCGTTCCGTAGAAAGTGTGAATGCCTCGAGCGATGCCGGTGTCGGAATACGGATCCTGAAAGACCAGAAGATGATATTCGCTTCCAACAACGATCTCTCGAAAGAAGCGATCAAAGAGATGGTCACAGACCTGATGAAAAAAGTCCCGTTCCACACCCCGGATGAATTCAACGTGATTTACGGAAAAGAATTCGGTGTTTTAGAGGGCGATTGGTCGAACTATAAAGACCTACTCTCCTATGACCCGAAAATCACGGAAGTGCCGGTGGAAGATAAAATCAAAAAAGCGGTCACTTTGGAGACGTCAGGCCTGGACCACAGCCCGAAGATCGCCGGTGCGATGTATGTGCTGTACACAGACCAGGCGACTATGGCTTATCTTGCGAATTCGAACGGCATTTCCGGCTGGTACCCGACAGGGTATTGTGGCGGTTATGCCCAGTTTTCAGCGGCTGATGGGGATGAGCGTCAGTCCGGAACCCAAATACAGATCGGGGCCAATTATGACGATTTCGATCCTGTTCAGGTTGGAAAGATGGCGGCAGAGAAAGCCATTCAGATGCTCGGGGCCAAACCCATCAAATCCTGTGAAGTGCCGATGGTGGTGTCTCCCGAGATCGGCGTCGATCTGCTCACGTACATCGTGGGCATGTTGAGTGCCGATCCGGTACAGAAGGGGAAGTCGCTTTTTGCCGGGAAGATCGGAGAAAGTGTGGCGTCCGGGAATATTTCGTTAATCGATGACGGAAAACTGAAAGGCGGCTTGGCAACACAACCCGTGGATGGCGAAGGTGTGCCGAGGCAGACGACTCCCTTGATCGCAGACGGCGTGTTGAAGAACTACTTGTATGATTGTTACAACGCCAAGAAGGGCGAGACAATATCCACTGGAAATCGCATGCGGGGCACCTACCAGAGCGCTGGAGGCATCGGCAACACAAACCTGTACCTGAAGCCGGGAAATGTGAAACCCGAAGAAATCATCGCAGGAATAAAGGATGGCTTTTACCTGAGCGTGGCCTTTGGGCTGCATGCCGGGATCAACAATGTCACAGGCGATTTTTCATTGCCAGTGGCTGGATTCAAGATCGCAAACGGCCAGATGACGTTTCCGATCCGAGGTGTAACCATCGGCGGAAACCTTTTCGATTTCCTGAAATCTGTCGATAGAATCGGTGATGATTTAACCTGGGTTCAATCCACCGGATGCCCGACGTTTTCCGTGGAAAGCATCAAGATCGGAGGCGTTTGTTTATTAAGGAGGCCATCCCATCATCAACCTCCCATGTGTTGATCAAAGAAACTTCACCGTCATCTGTACTTATCTAACCAGGGTTCAAGCATGAAATGCAATTGCAAAATAGTGAAATGTCGTGCAAATCAGGGGAGTAATACGTTTATCCAGCCGTTTTTTTCCCATCTGAGGACATTTTCTTTGTAAATGTTTATCAGCTCTCCCAGAGAGATTTGAACGCCGGAGCTTTCTAATATTCTGTGATAATTTCTTGAGGTTGTTGGGGTTGCCAGTACATCCTTCAGGCCAAAATTCTTGTTGAATATAAAATCGATGCCGAGACGGAGTTTTTCTGGCTCGAGCCTCCATGGAAACAACCGGATGTGGAAAAGATTCTGGCTGAAGTATCTGATCTCGGTGTTGTTGTAGATCACGCTGAATTTGGAGGGGTGCTCAGGTGTTTTTATCCGGATGTACTCCAATTGATTGCCACGTACGATGTCGTCTGCGATGTAATTCTTCAGACGCGTTCCCAGGTGGGCATATTCCGGTTCGATCCGGTAGGGTGGGCTGATGCCGCGGAAGTCATCGAGGGAAAGAACGCCGATGATGCCTTCGCCGTTGAGGAGGTTATTCGTGCCTGTGAAGACAATCTCGTCACTTCCATCTTCGTCGAGATCGATCAGCTCGAGCGTGTGAGTCAAGTGACCGATGTGGAAGTACTGGTTGCGAAGATTCCCCTCGAGGTCGTGGCAGGCAATGATGGATAAAAACCGCTCCTGATGGTTCCATTTGGAAACGATAAAAATTTCGTTGGATTTTGACCTGGCAAATTTTGCGGGGCTGGGACGGAAAAAATTAGTGATTTCGGTGTTATTGAATGTTAGCGTCGACATAATGCTCTTTCTCCAGACCTTTTTTCCATCGTGGTCGAACAATGTGATGTAATGTTTTTCCTCTGAGATGTCATACGTGCAGGCTATCAATTCCGTCTGGTCATCCTGATCGATGTGTTTGAGGTCCAGGATGAGAATCGCATCGGTTCCATTCCCTATCCTTTGGCTGTTGAACCGGAAGAGGACATCTCCCTGTGAATCCTTGACAAAAACAGTGGTTCCTTCGACTTCGATGACCTCTGGACCTGAAGATGTCCTTTTCTGAAATGGAGGGTGAATGATAAAGTAGGCGATAAGAATAGCGGACAAAATAATCGCTGCCGCGACGACACAAACCTTCCGAAATTTTTTCCCCACCAATAAAGCGACATCCTGCTTTTTGAGCCATTTGTCCAGTTCCTTTTTGGATGCGTAAATCCTGTGTCCGGTTCCGCTGGAGATGCGGTGGATGGGCAGCCCGAGTTTTTTCTCCCAGTAATACACATTTCTGGGGCTCATCTCGAGATAGTCGGCGATCGCCTTGATCCCGATCAATTGCTCGTCTTTATCTGCCATATTCCCTTTATCGAGGATTATGCTAATTATTTTGCCCCATTCTGTCAAATTATGACTTGTGGCGATTGAACTTCAAGGTTTGTCGAGAACAGAGTTGTGTGTGCCGACCCCCTTCTACTGCTCGGGGAAGTTCATCCGTTGGAGTAAAGCCTGGAAACGGGGATCGGAGCGGAGGGGATCGAACACGGGATTCACCTTGATCCAAGACATTCTGTCGGCGTGCTCTTCATATGCTTTCTCCAGATATTCGATCGCCTGCTTTTTATTGTCTAAGCCGATATGGAGCATAGCCATATCAACGGGCGAAACATATCTTTGGTTCGATAGTGACTCCAATTGGCGGAGGACTTCTTCGGCTTCGTTGCGTTGTCCTGCTATCGCATACACATAACCAAGTGCAGCCAGATCTACGGAGTCGCCACCAGATAGATTTAAAACTAGCTGGAACTGTTCAATGGCCTCCCGATACATTTCTTTTTGTAAATAACTAAATCCCAGCCAATTGATTGCTCTTTGAAAATCGGGATCGACCTCCAGTGTGCGCTGATACTGTTGTATGGCTTGGTCGTATTCCCCTGCAAAGTAAAGAGCAACCCCAAGAACAGTGCTTATCATGGACGACAGTGGATCGAGCTCTAAAGCCAGTTTGGCTTGCTGGATTGAGACTTTATGCCGTCCAAGGGACCACAAGTGTTCTGCATACCAGATGCGAGCCGTTGCATAGCTGGGATTGAGCTCGATGGCTCGTATGAACGCATTCTCCGCACGTTCCCAGAACCAAAAATATGATGTCAAAACGCCTGCTAGAGAGGTGTACGCCTCAGCTAATGTATCATCGAGTTCCAGGGCTTTCTGCGCCATTTCCCTCGCTTTCGCATAGGCATCCTCGGCCGAAAGATCTAAGTGCCTCCCCCCACCTGCTATGTAGCAGTCGGCCAGGCCGCTGTAGGCCAAAGCATAGTTTGGATCGATTTTGATGGCCTGGTGGAACAGCTCGACACTCTTCTGCATCGCATCCTTTGTCCTTTGGCCCCAGAAATACCGTCCCTGCAAATACAAGTTATATGCTTCAAGGTTTTCCGTTGTCTTCTTCTGAAGGCGCTGCTTCTCCTCAGGCGTGAGCTTCTGTTTTAAGGCGCTCACAATATTCTCTGCGATATCATTCTGTATGGCAAAGATTCTGTCGAGTTTCCTATCGTAGACCTCTGACCAGAAATGAAAACCGTCTTCCACATTGATGAGCTGTGCAGTCACACGAATATCATCTTCTTCTTTCCGGATGCTTCCTTCGAGGATGGATGTCACACCAAGTTCTCGACCGATGTCTTTGATGTTTTTATCTGTGTCTTTATACTG
>DAOVBT010000233.1 GCA_030670375.1 Candidatus Aminicenantota bacterium
GGCTTCATCATCGCGGATGATCCACATATCGACTCCCTGTTCCCGCATTACCATAGGAAGCACATGCATTTTTTTCCATTTCCACCACTTTTCTGTAAGCTTCACTCTTTCTCGTAGGGGCAAAATATTTTTACTGTCTTCGATCGGAACAATCTGGGCTTGAATGAATATCTGACTGGTCCAAAGGCCTAAAATAAACACTATTAAAAGCCACATAACATATTTTTTTGCCATCGTTCCTTCCTCCATGGATTTATTTATGCCATCTCCGGTTGTTTTTCATTTGATTGGGTGTCCTCGGGAGTTTTTGATCCCGCATGGCCGCATTATACGCGAAACTCGCGAGGATCACCGAAGCTTGCATTAAATCTTCCGGCACCAGGCGGTCATACACATCCATATTTGTATGAAAGGTGGTGGTGAAAAATTCCAAGTCATCTGTCATATAGCCTGCAATATCCATAACTTGAGAGCGGTTGAATCCCTCGTCCCTGATATTTTCTATCATTTCGTAATCGATTTTTTCCTGGGATGCCACTAAAAAAGAACTGAGAATTCCGAATGCAACCACCGACAAATATTTTCCATATTTTTTCATTCGTCCTCCTTTTTTATTAGCTTGAATTAAAAATTACATATGTCCGCTCAACAGGAAGGCATTTATCCAACATATCCGGACCAAATAATGAATTTTGTCCACCTTTTCACATCTGAGCTTTTCATATTACCACCTTTCTGTCTTGTTTATCCAGGGAAGATTTGCTATTTTTAGGAGGATAAGTCCAAAATGGACCCTGGAGGATTGCCCCATGAATAACAACGTAAAAACGGCCATAAAATTAGACCGCCGTCAGTTTCTGAAAATCAGCGCGCTAGCGACAACATCAGGTGCTTTGATGGGGACGAGCGAAAATCGTTCTCCCATCAAAATCACAAACAAATGCCAACGGATGGACCAAAAAAACACGATTTTTTCCCGACAGCTCTGGGATTATGAATTTGTAAAAAGGATTGAATCATCCATCGATAGAGCTAGTATGGAAGCCTTGGAAAAAGTGAAAGGATGGACTCCTCTAGACCAGGCGTTGGATCAAGCAGCGTGGGCCCTTGATCATAAATTCGCCTCGGGGAGCGAAGGCGGCCAGCCCCATTCCCAGGCTTATGAATGGGATGAACCTAAACGAAGAAAAAAAGTCGAATTCCAAAATCCCAAAGATGCCAGCAGAAAAATCAAAAAAGCTGCACGCTACCTTGGGGCGAATCTCGTTGGAATTACCCCTTATGATCCACTCTGGACTTATTCCCGGTTGATCAAAGAAAACTTCGAGTCTGAGCCAAACTCTGATGGAAAACCAGAATTTGAGCAATTTGTCCCAGAGTTCCCTTTCGAGCCAAAATCCGTGGTAGCCATAGCCATTGAAATGGACTACGAAACCATGGCTCTTTCCCCGTCATCCCTCGAGGGAGCAGCAACCGGTCTAGGGTATTCCCGCATGTGTTCGGTGGGATATTCTGTAGCTACTTTCATTCGAGCCCTGGGGTATCGCGCTTTTGCCAACGGCAACGATGTTTCGTTAAGCATTCCCTATGCTGTCGCCGCAGGATTGGGAGAATTGGGCCGTCACGGTATGCTGATCACGCCAGAATACGGACCGCGCGTTAGATTGGTAAAAGTATTCACCGAACTGGAGCTCAAACCAGACAACCCCAAAGCATTCGGAGCATGGGAATTCTGCAAGAACTGTAAGCGCTGCGCCGATGCCTGCCCTTCCCAGGCTATTCCAACAGGTGAACCCACATTGGAGGGCAAAACGATTTCCAACAATCCAGGTGTTTTGAAATGGTACATCGATCCTGAAAAATGCATCCAGTTCTGGAGGGAGAATGGAACAGACTGTGCCAACTGCATAACAGCCTGCCCTTTTAATAAGCCTCCGATGTGGCATCATCAGCTTTCTGCAGGAATAGTGGCTCTTCCGATTGCACCAATACACGCGATAATGGCTAAAATGGATAAATTCTTCGGATTCGGGGATGTCAATGACAGAAGGGCGAACGCAGCCTTCTGGGAAAAGGATTAGACAGATGAGTCTTATAACTTTTGGTTTAGGAGCCATAGCCGTTCTCATTTTGTGGGGGATAACAGGTTGGATTAAAAGGAACCAAATCAAACTTTCCTGGCCTTCCTGGTTGGGAGTCATCCTGACCGCATTGCTTGCACTTTTCACGGTCGCATGGTTACTTAGTTGCATCATAGAACGGGAAACACAGGCGGCCGGAATGGGACTTTTGATTTTTGGGGCCCTGGCCTTAATCGGTTTCGGACTGACACGGAAAAAAATCATCAAAGACACCAAATCCCAAGCTAAAGGAAAATAAAAAGAGACTCAGCCTCTAAACATGAACCATAAAAATTATAAGATCCTGAACAAAACATCCATCCTGAAAATTATTATTTGGTTTACAGTTATTATCTCCTTGACCATCGCCTACATTTATGGATTCATCCGAAAAGACACACAAGTGTTGACACACCTCCGCATCATTTTTCCTGAAAAAGTTGAATTCCAAACAAGAGGCAATAATCCACTATTACTGGAGATTTATGACCGGGAAACAAAAAAATTTCTGGGATATTGCGCAGTAGAAAAATCTCAGGGATGGGGCGGACCATTGCTTGTAGCTACCAACATCGATTCGGAAGGCACCCTTAAAAAGGCCATTGTCTTGGATCACAAAGAAACCCCATCTTTTTTCCTTAAGCTGCAGAGACACAATTTTTTTGAGCAATTTTCTGGGAAAGGTGTTTCTGAGCCTTTCATTCTGGGAGAGGATATAGATACGATCACACAAGCCACCGTCACGTCAAAGGCTGTAACAGATGCCGTAAGAACAGCATCTCATACGCTGGGAAGAAAGCTCCTGAAACTCCAGATCGAGGAAATGCAAGAGAGATGGAATTTCGGAATCAATGAGCTGATCCTTCTTCTTCTTTATGCAGGAGTATTGATCAACATAAAACTTAAATCGAAAATTATACGTTATGTGATCATGACATCAGCTTTTGTGTTTCTAGGCTTTTATCTCAACACTGCCATCTCCATAGGGAATATATCTCAGATATTGCTCGGATTTGTGCCCAATATTAAAGAAAATATATTTTGGTGGATACTCGTAGGAGGAGCCTTGTTCATGCCGCTTGTTCTGAAAAAAAATCTCTATTGCTCCTGTGTCTGTCCGTTCGGAGTTCTCCAGGATTACACAGCAAAACTAAGTGGTATCAACATCGTCATGTCCAAAAAAAATGTGAGATTCGCCAAAACTATTGCCTCCTTCTTGACCTGGCTTGCCTTGGTAATAATATTCATCACCTCGAATCCTGCGCTGGGAACTTATGAACCATTTGCGACATTCTTTAGACTCGAGGGGATGGGGATTCAGTGGTATATTCTTCCGGCCGTGGTTCTTGGATCGTTTATTTTGACGAGATTTTTTTGCCGATTCTTCTGCCCAGTGGGAGTTGTGTTGAATATAATGATCAAATCCAGACAGAGTCTGGAAAATATTTTAAAGAGACAAAAATAATGATCAAAATGAAGATCAAGGAGGCCATCGCAATGGCTTTGATTTTAATCACTTTCGGGCTTATCATAGCCTACCTCTGCCAAATACTTTTTTAAGCTCCTCCATTAGAGTGATTTTCTCTGCACCGACGTCTGGGTATCCATGTTTGCCCGCATTCCACAATCGCGAAACATCATTCCCACCTACGAAGAAATGGCCCATCCAGAGAGAATTCCTGAGAAAATAAAAGCCGAGCTCTGGAGATGACCTATTGGGATAAAAAACGAGATTCTATAATACAGATGGCGGAGAGGGTGGGATTCGAACCCACGATACTGCATTCACAGTATAGCGATTTTCGAGACCGCCGCCTTCAACCACTCGGCCACCTCTCCATCTTTCCTATTTTATACGGCTTTATCGCTTTTTTTCAAAGAAGGATTTCAAGATTTTACCGCATTCTGCTGCCAAAACGCCACCCTTTATCTCAACCCTGTGATTCATTTTTGCAAAAGGAAAGGTCATCACCGATTCCACGGCTCCGCCCTTGGGATCGAAAGCGCCAAAAACCACTCTCCGCAGCCTGGCATGGACAGCTGCCCCCAAACACATGGCACACGGTTCGAGGGTTACATACAGCTCACAGTCTGTAAGTCTGTAGTTCCTTTTCTCCTGACAGGCTTCTCTTATCGCCACAATTTCTGCGTGAGCTGTTGGGTCATCGGACGAAAGCGGTTTATTATGCCCGCACGCGATAACCTTTTTGCCTTCAACAAGAACAGCTCCCACAGGAACCTCCCCTGCCTCCATGGCCTTCTCTGCCTCTGATAAGGCCTCAAGCATGAAACGTTCATCTTTATCCATTCGAAGCTTCCTCAATCACAGCGATTGATTTTACCTCTGCTGACCCAAATTTACAACCGACTGCTCTCTTTGATGCAATAGGGGGAATGCGATATAATCAGCGATGAATTCGAT
>DAOVBT010000122.1 GCA_030670375.1 Candidatus Aminicenantota bacterium
GTGCGATTTTGATGAGTTGTGTATTTGTTGTTGCGGGAATGTATCTCCAGGCTGAAAAATCCGCGGATTACGATAAAAATTGGCCCCACTGGCGGGGGCCCGGCAAGATGGGTGTATCGCCCAACGGCGATCCTCCTCTCGAATGGGGAGAATCCAAAAATGTGAAATGGAAGAAGGCAATCCCCGGCAAGGGCCATGCCACTCCGATCATATGGGGTGATCGGGTGTTTATCCTCACGGCTGTGGAGACGAATAAAGTGGTCAGGCCGGCCGAACAGACTGACGAACAACAAGGAGGCCGTCGACGGGGGCCGCGCGGAACAAAAGCCACCAATGTGCATGAGTTTATCGTCCTGGCCATGAACCGGCACACCGGAGAAATCCTGTGGCAGCGCACAGTTGCAGAAGAGCTGCCCGAGGAAGCGACCCATGACCTCGGAAGCTGGGCTTCTAACTCTCCGATTACCGACGGCGAACATCTTTACGCTTACTTTGGTTCCCGCGGGCTTTTCTGTTTCGATATGGAGGGAAATCTCAAATGGGAACGGGATTTCGGGCAGATGTCCAAGCGTAATGAGTTCGGAGAGGGCAGCTCTCCTGCGCTATATCGGGATAAAATAATCATCAATTGGGATCACGAAGGACAATCCTTCATCGTCGCTCTGGATAAAAAAACGGGAAAAGATATCTGGAAGGTCGATCGTGATGAAGGCTCTACGTGGGTGACTCCGTTTGTGATCGAACAAGAGGGAAAGTCCCAGATCATTATCCCTGCCTCCAAGCTGGTGAGGAGTTATGATGTCGAGACGGGAAAACTGATATGGGAGTGTGGTGGTTTAACTTCGAATTGTATACCTATGCCGATCGTGATAGATGGGATTGTTGTTGTCATGAGCGGTCACAGGGGATTTTCCTTGATGGCCATAGACTTATCCAAGGCCAAGGGAAACATAACCGATTCGGATGCGATTGTCTGGACACTGGAGAGAGACACACCTTACACGCCTTCACCCGTTCTGTACGACAATAAACTCTACTTTCTCAAGAGCAATAACGGGATTCTTTCCTGCTTCGATCCCAAAACCGGAAAAGAGTTTTACAGCAAACAGAGGCTCGAAGAGATGGGAGGCGTGTACACTTCGCCCGTAGCGGCGAAAGATCGGATTTACGTCGTTGGGTTGAACGGCACGATGTATGTTGTCCAGCATGGACCCGAATTCAAAATCCTGGCCAAAAATAAGCTTCTTGATAAATTCAATGCCTCTCCGGCCATCGTGGGCAACAGGATTTACCTTCGCGGTTATAAGAATCTTTACTGCATCGAGAAGGAATAGCCAAGACAGACATACATTACGGTTTCCTGATAAATTGCGAAAAGAAAAAAAGGAGAACAAAAAAAATGAAAAGAACAGTCGTATTGTTGGGTTTTGTATTTGTTTTATCAGGTCTTTTAGTGGCAGCCGAAAATGCCTCGGACTTTGAAAAATACTGGCATCAGTGGCGCGGTCCTTACATGACTGGCGTTTCGCCCGATGGGGACCCGGCCATCGAGTGGAGTGAGACGAAAAACATAAAGTGGAAAATCGATATACCCGGCAAGGGCCATGCCACTCCGATCATCTGGGAAGACCAGATTTTTATTCTGACCGCCGTTGAAACCGACAAAGAAGGAAAAGCTGAAGCAAAAGATTCAGAACCACAGCACGGCCGAGGTATGCCCACGACTCGAACGACGAAGATCCACAAGTTTGTTGTTTTAGCCGTTAACCGGAATGACGGAAAAATACTCTGGCAGAAAACCGTCAAAGAAGAAATGCCTCAGGAAGGAACGCATGAATTCGGTAGCTGGGCTTCCCATTCGCCTGTAACCGATGGCGAACACATCTATGCCTACTTTGGGTCCCGCGGCCTGTATTGTCTGGATATGAAGGGCAATATCAAGTGGGAGAGGGATTTTGGTCAGTTGTCGAAACGCATGAATTTTGGTGAAGGTAGCTCTCCTGCACTTTATAAGGATAAAATCATCGTTACCTGGGATCACGAAGGGCCGTCGTTCATTATCGCTCTGGATAAAAAAACAGGGGAGGATATTTGGAGGATCGATCGTGATGAAGCCACTTCGTGGGCTACACCTTATGTCGTCGAAGTCGAGGGAAAACCTCAAGTCATCACCAGTGCCACAAAACTTATTCGCAGTTATGACCTTAACACCGGTGAATTGATCTGGGAGTGCGGCGGCATGACTCAGAATGCCATTCCCATGCCCTTTGCTGCCGACGGCATTCTGTATGTCATGAGCGGCTTCCGGGGAAATGCCCTGCTGGCCATCCGCTTGGCAGATGCCAAAGGCAACATCACCGATTCCGATGCCATAGTTTGGAAACACGACAAGGACACACCCTACGCTCCCTCTGCTTTGCTCCTTAAAAATCATCTGTACTTTCTGAGAGGCAATAATGGTATCCTTTCCTGCTTTGATGCTAAAACAGGCAAGCCACACTACTCCAGCCAGAGACTTGAGGGAATAGGGAATATATTCGCTTCGCTTTTTGGCGCAAAAGACCGGATTTATATCACCGGGCAAAAGGGAACATTTTATGTGGTCAAACAGGGTCCTGAATTTGCCATCTTGGCTAAAAACACCCTGGATGATAATTTTAATGCATCACCGGTTGTGATAGGAAAGCAGCTCTTCCTGCGCGGGTACAAATATCTCTATTGCATAGAAGAGGAATAAACGAGGACTAAGGGAATATCACACAGCAAGTTTTTTGCCTGCGGTCCTGACAACTGTTGCAATATTTTCATCCGTCGCAGGAGATTTGCCTTTTTCCAAACCAAGATCTGTCACCCTCATATGATCGTACTCTGTAAACCTGGCCTCTTCCAGACAAAGTTTGACGCAGTCAAAAGAACACCCATCGATGGCCAGAATATGAGCTGCATCTTGCGTGGTTTCCATAATTCCTTTTACCCGGCCCCCGATGCCGGCCAGGCAGAACATCTTGCCCGCGCCTTCTGAAGTCAGTTGTCTTGCTGCTAAATCCGAGATCGCTCCCACATCGGCAGCCCCAGAACAGGCAAAAATCAACGTGGGTCCGCCTGCACAGATATTTTCTTTCGAATCGCCCATTCTATCCTCCTTTTTCAGTTTGTACCTTTGCTGATTGCAAACAGGTTTCTGCGCGTGCGGATAAAAAGTGTCTTGCCGGAGATGGCAGGTGACGCCATGCAAATTTCATCCATCTTGTTGACTGCCAGGTGCTCGTATGTTGGTCCTGCTTTAACGATGTGGATGTTCCCGTATTCATCTGAAAAATACAGTTTTTCGTCAGCGGTCACGGGCGACGCTGAGTACGAGCTTATATC
The DNA here is from genome assembly GCA_030670375.1 of Candidatus Aminicenantota bacterium. Taxonomy (GTDB): domain Bacteria; phylum Acidobacteriota; class Aminicenantia; order Aminicenantales; family Aminicenantaceae. The sequence continues at coordinate 3,370 of DAOVBT010000122.1, forward strand.
GCCACCGATGGGATTCCGGTACATTTCTTCCCCGGTTTCGGCCACGTAGCAGGTCAGGATCCCTCCGTTGTCTGCAACATACAGGAGATTATCCAAAACCAGAGGTGTCGGCTGGTAAGAGCCACGCCGTGGGTAAAACCAGGGGATATATTGGTTGGATTTTTCGTCCCTGGCGAGGGATATATCCCCTTCAGCCTCGAGCTTGATGGCATAGATGGGACGCATCCGGCCGTGGGCATTGGTGATGAAAACCAGGCCGTTGGATACCACCGGAGTCGGACAGGGGACATCTCCTCCGCCGTGCATCCACCAAATCGCCTTGCCGGTATCGACCTCATAGCTTCCGATGTGTTTGTATCCGTTGACGACCACCTGCGTTCGGTCCTCTGATTTGTGGACCGTGGGAGTTCCCCAGGTCGGATTTTCATCCCGTAAAGTTCGCCAGATGTCTTTGCCTGTGGCAAGATCCAGAGCTGTGATAAAGGACTGGTTGTTGACATCGCAGACTACGATGACTTTGTCCTCGTATATGATCGGGGAGCTTCCGAAACCCCATTGGATTTCAGGCACATCAAAGGCCCCGGCATCGAGGTACCCCAGGTCTTTGGTCCAAAGAAGTTTTCCATCGAGATCGTAGCAGTACAATCCCTGGGAGCCGAAAAACACGAGGAGATGTTTGCCGTCCGTGGCCGGTGTGCAATTGGCGTGACTGGATTTGATGTGGCGATCCACCTTGGGTTTTCCGCTGTAAGCCGTTTTTTCCCAGATGATTTCCCCGGTCTTTCTGTCCAGACAAAAGACCTTGTAGTGATGAACATAATCCTCGGGATTGTCCGGGCTTGCTCCGTATCTGCCGACTTTGAGGTAGGCTTCTTTGCCCTCGCCGATGGTTGTGGTCACAAAGACTCGGCCTTCCCAAACAATAGGGGAGGAGTGCCCCAATCCCGGGATCTCCTTTTTCCATAGAATGTTGGTTCCGGTTTTAACATCCCAATTCAAAGGAAGGTCTTGTCCTGCGGCAATGCCAGAGGCATTGTGTCCGCGAAATTGCGGCCAGTTTTCTGTTCTGACTTTCTGTACCGCTTCAAGGGAACCGGGATTCCCTTCGTTTGTCTCTGATGAAACGGTATCGGAGCAAGACACCAGAAATACACATAGAATACATACTGAGAAGATCGCAAATGTCTTTTTCATTCTTTTACCTTTTTCTGATGAAAAGTATGGGACGAATACCCATTCTATAATATTTGAGTGGTTTAATCCAAAGATGTCCAATCGAGTTCGTGTGTTTCCCTGCTGGCTATGATCTTTCGAAAAACCTCTTCAGGCCATTTGAGAACTCCGTCCACCATCAGCAGGTCATGCCGTATGTTGATCCCGAAAAGGCGTTCGTTTTCCTGAAGATAGGGAAGAATCGTGTTCCAATCTTCTCGGCGGAAGGACAGGAACTCTGCGCCGTTCAACTGATTTTCCGTGACGGTTTTGTAAGGATCGTTCAGGTAGCAAGCTCCGCCCGATGCCAGGGAAAACAGGTTGTTCCCGGGATATTTCATTTCTAACCCGATTACTTCACCACGTGCGTCATAGGTCAAACCGTTGATGATTACGAATCCTCCGCCCGTTTGTTCACCGGCCATAAAACTCTCCGCACAATAATCGAGGCAGGTGCCGTTGATGATGGCCCGGATACGGCCTACGGCATTGATCAGGGGGCGTCCAGCCGCAGATCCCATGATGAAGGCTTCTCCGCCTTTGGCTCCGTACAGGAATGTCTGGCCCACGTTTCCGAATATCACGATTTTCCCTGACTTGAGGATCTGTCCCACCTGGTCTTGAGCATCGCCATGGACGTACATGCGGGCGCCATCCAGCCCACTGCCAAGGTAATCACCACTGGAGCCGTAAACATCGATACGAACGTCATCGGTATTGGGACCCAATCCACATCCGATAAACCTGTCACCCCGGCAGCGATAAACGAAAAAATTCCTCCAACCTTTGGCATGGGTGATGGCAATGACTCTTGATACAGCTTCGGGCCCATCATTGGGGAAATTTCCAGCGTCGATTACCATGGTATCCGTGGATTGGTCGGATTCGGGAATCGGGTTTTCCCAAGCGCTGCTTCCATCCAATCTTATCATTCCCGTCTTATTTTTTTCCCCGGGTGGTGGTACAGAATCCAGGATATCCTGGATCGATTGTTCTATGGCAGCGATCTGAAATGTCCGACGGCCATCCCCCGGATCCCATCGTCTGTCGTGAAGCAAGGTCAATTTTTCGAGAGCTTTTTTTCTCCCTTCTTTTTTGATCAGCTTTTTTGCCCCATCCTTGAAATTTTCAAACCGGTCATACTGAAGATCCTCCTTCAGTTCTTTCAACATTCCATCGAATGGTTCCTGGAGAAAACTCGAAGACCGATCGGGAATCCCGTTTTCCCAGTCCTTCAAACTCGATTCCTTCCCTCTGTTGTTTGTCCGGCGCTCGAGGTGAAGAGGTGGGGATTGCCTCTGTTTTCCAGTTCCAGGGAATGATTTTCCGTTGACCTGATTGCCGAATTTATCCCGGACATCCAACGTTGTGGTGCCGTTTTCTTTTTTCAGGGTGTACACAAATGCCCCGCCGTCTGTGCAGCTTCCTCCCCGGGCAGCCCAATACCGGTCTGCTAAAGGTGGCACACCTGAATCCTGTGAGGCAATTTCTTCAAAAAAGGCGTCGAGGGCTTGCTTTTCACTGGCAATAGCCCCGTAACTTTTTTCTCCTTCGTATAAACAAAAAACTTGTGGTCTGAGCATGGATACATCGGTGATTCCGATGAGCTGCGGTTCACCCGTTCCGGGCTCGGCCCGGGCAACGATAAAAAACCACGGCCCATCGGGAGAACCATGCAGGTGAGCCGACTGGATCGCCCGGTAGATTCGCTGGCGACGCTTGGACAAACGTTCAAAATCACCCTCAGGCGTTGGTG
>DAOVBT010000125.1 GCA_030670375.1 Candidatus Aminicenantota bacterium
GATCAGGATATTCTGGTTGTCTTCCCGTCTGTACTCAAATCCATTCATGAGTTGACGTGATATAAATATGCCCAGCCCACCTGTCTGGCCTTGGTTGACCATTTCCTGAATGTCCGGTTCCGGAGCTTCCCTGGGATCGAACGGAATTCCCCAATCTCTGATCTCGAAAAAGATCTCTTTTTCCTGATTCCAAATTTTTAGGGATATATCCCCCTTTTCCTCAGGATAGGCATACCTGACAATATTTATACATATCTCAAGGAGGGAAAGCTCGATTAAATAATAGGCTTCTTCAGAAAGGTTGAGATCCTTGAGCGTCTCTTCTAAAAAACTACGGACCTTCTCGATCTCTATGAGGTCACTTTTTACCGTTAAAGATTTCTCCATCGTTTCAGCTATTTTTTTTCTTATTTTCACGGCTGCATCGAAGTGTTCCTCAGCAAATTCTCTTGATACTCTATATAAAAGCAAAATTGATGTCAATCCAATTCCTGAATTATTCATGAAAACCGCTGATGCAATCATGCATTTCTATAAAATCTAAAATTTCATATTCATTTATCCTTTTCCATTTCATGTATTTCTCTTTTCCGTATTTGCATTTAATGACATCCTTTCTTCTGTTGTCTTGTATTACATTTTGATAAAAATCTTCCCCAAAAAAGAGTGAGTCTATGGCCTTAAAACAAGTTCTGGAAATATTAGATATGCTCGAATGTGCCGTTCTCTCTATGGTTCCCTGGACCGGTTTAAAACGCTCGGAAAATAGGGAATAAACGAATGTATTATTGCAGATTTTGAATGGAAGGCTTTCCATCTGTAGGAGCGTTGTCCTCATCATCTTCGATTTCTACCTCAATCCCCAGAAGTTCGGCGGTTCCCACGTAAATCTGTTTAAAGGACTTTTTCGATTCCTGGAGCTTAGCCAAGCGCTCACGAGCTTTCTGCAGTTCCTTCTCCATTTCGCCATCGATTCCATCTAGCTGAGTTTTGGCTTCATTCATGGTTTTCTTGTAAAGGTCTTCTTGTTCTTTGGTTAATGACATTTTATCACCTATTCCGTTTGATTTTTCTTAAACACGATGGAAAACGTTTTCCATACTTTCACATTCACGCCACCTTTTTTTGCGGGTGAAAATCTCCACTGACGGACAGCCTCATCACACACTTTTTTAAATGCAGGGGATGTTTTACCCGGATCCACAAAGGCAATATCCAAAACATTGCCGAATTCGGATATGAGAGCACGAAAAACAACCGTCTCTTCTATTCCTCTTTGAAAAGCGGCTGGAGGGTACTTGGGATTGACTTTTTTCGTCGCGACGGGAGGCACATCCACCGTTTCGATAGGCACCAGATCCCCTACTTTTATCCTGTCAGAAGTATTTTCAGACTGGATGATATTTTTGACTGCCTCCTCCAACTGAGGAGAACTGATTTCCACATTAGACTGTCCCAACTGCTCTTCGCCTGTCTCTTCCACTTCTATGATCTCGAATTGCCGTGATTCAGGAGAGGGCGCGCCATCAGGGAGCATAATCTGTTGCTGTCTCGATGACAGCCCCGTTGTCGACATAAATTCAGCCGTCGATTCAGGCTCCTCCTCCGTACTCACCATATCATCATTGGGAGTTGCATTTTCAGCCGGATTTCCTTCCACACCCTCTAGAGTAGGTCCCCCCGAAGGTTCGCTTTGAGCATTCTCATCCTGTATTACCGGGGAATAAGAAAATTCCTGTATTGTCTCCATCTTTTTCTGCTTGGAGAGAGTTTGAGGTTTATTAGGTTTCAAAAAATAATACGTGGCTCCGGCAGCAACAAGAACCACAAAGGCTGTCGAGCCTATCATCAAGGGAAGAGATTTTTTGATCTTTTGTAAAAATCCAAAAAGATTTTTTGGAACTGGCTTTTTTTCCGGTTCTTCAAAATAGTCTTCAAATATTTTTTGATCCGCCTCTGCTTGCTCTCCTTTTATTTCTTCTTGAGTCTCCTCTTCTTTATCCTCGACTTTTTCCTCAGGTTCTTGAGGAACAACTTGAACTTCAGGTTTTTCCTTCTTTTCAGGCTCCACTTCCTCTACCGTTTTTTCCTCTTTTTGTATCAGCTCTTCGATGAGCTCTTCTGTCTTTAGTTCCTTACCGTCTTCAAACTGTTCAACGTCCGGTCCTTCTGCTGTTTCCTGTGTCTTCTCGGTATCCGAGGCCTCCTGCATGACAACAGAAGGTTTTTGTTTCGGCTTTTTTTCTACCTTCTTTTTCTGTGGCTTACTCTCTATGTTCAGTCCGAAATCGGACAAAGCATCCTGAAGCATTTCATCGACTTGGGTACTTATCCCAGATTTTTCCGTCTTGCCAGCGGAATCAGCAGTTTTTTTGGCTTGTGCTGCAAGAATTGTCTCTTGCTCTCTAATACTTCTTTCCATTTCCCTTACGCTTTCCTCGATGTCTATCGCAGGGGTTTTCTTTTCTTGGACGCTTTTTTTTATTTCTTTTACGCTTTCTGCAGTCCCATTACCCAACAGCTCATGAATGGTCGTCATTAAATCTTCATTTTTATAAGGCTTTTCAAAAAAAGCGGCTGCCCCAAAGGTTTCGATCGCTTCGGATTTATAGTGTTCTCCTTTGTAAAATCCTGTTGTGATGATGACAGGCGTTTTTTTGTTGGAGTCCTTAGAAATTTTCCGACAAAGATCGAAGCCATGGAGCTTCAATAGCATGGGTTCGAGGATAACCAAATCTGGATTTTCTGACTCAAACATCAGTAATCCTTCATGTCCATCCTTGGCCGTTACCACTTGAAATCCCTCAGTCTGCAAGGTTTGCAAGAGCGAATTGAGGGAACTTTCCTCGAATTCTACAACTAATATTTTTTCATTTCTCATTTTTACCCTTACCGTTTTTTTTTATCTGCATAGTCATTCCGATTAGCCGTCAATATTGTACTTCAACAGCCTTTTCCCTGGTCAATCACCTTTAGAGGTGATATTGGGGATGATTTTTCACCCGAGAGAAATTTTTTCGTAGCAAGCGCTGTGCAAAAGGCGTAAGCATCCTTATTTCCGTGATAAATAAGCCTTTTGATGTCACGGAAATAAGGATGCTTTATCTTCCTCAACAAGCGATTTTGTGTATATTCTCGAGATTTCTTATCAGAGGGCCGTTCGGGCGGCACATTCCAAACAGGGGTTCAAGCCTCTCAGAGTGTGGTTCCAGAGTGAATTTCGGTCATAATCACTCGTTCACAACATCTGATGACACTTTAAACGACTGAATGCGGTTGTTGTCCCTCTCAGCTACATACACAATTCCTCGAGAATCGACAACAACTCCGGACGGAAACATCATTTGGCCATCACCAGCCCCCATCCCTCCCCATTTGGAGATAAACTGACCCTTGTTGTCATCAAATTTTTGAATCCTGTTGTTCCCGGAATCGGCTATGTAAACAAATCCATCCTTATCGACAAAAATTCCCATGGGTTTATTGAGATCTCCATCATTCGATCCAGCCTTTCCCCAAGAACCGAGCAGTTCTCCTTCCGAAGAAAACTTTTGCAAGCGGGTTCTATCCAGGACGAACAATTCTTTTTTTTGATTTATCGCAATAGCTGCAGGGAAGAGCAACTCTCTCTCAGCCGTCCCTCTTTTTCCGATGGTTCTTTTAAAAACACCAAGATTCGAGAATATTTTCACACAATGATTCGTGGAGTCGGCGACATAAATATTGCTCTCGCTGTCTACTGCAATGCCCAAGGGCGTTCTGAATTCAATGTTCGCTGATCCTTCCTTTCCCCATTTTTTTATGAACTTGCCGTTTTTATCGAACTTCAATACAGCGTGTTTTTTCGCATCTGTCACATACATGTACCCTTGGTTATCGACGGCAATCCCACCCGGACTTTTCACATTTTTAAAATCTTTCCCCCCTGAAATCCAGTTGCGATCGATCTTGCCCTCAGGTGTGATTTTTTTTATTTTATTTTCGCTGTTGTCGACAACATACACGATACCATCTTTATCCAAGGTCATACCTGTAGGCTGCTTAAAAAACGGGGAGTCTGGAGAACCCCACTTCCTGAGTGGTACGTATACTTTCCCTGCTAGAACCACGTCCAGCTCGATGGGATTCTCTCCAGCCGAGATCTCGATCATTCCCTCCCAATCGGCATAATTTTCTTTGGAAATTCTTACCTTGTGGGTACCGAATGAAACATACGGCAACACTCCATCTGTCAGCTGACCTGAATCCTCGTCATCGATAAAAATATTTGCGCCCTGCGGCGTGGATTTCACCTCCAAATTTCTCCCCAATCTTTCCAGAATATACTCTTTATCTGTGTCTTCCTGAGAAAGAAAGAGGTCGTCATCCATACTCTTGTAGCCTTCTTTTGTTATCTCGAGCACCACTTTGGGCGATTCTGACCGGTATATCAGCGGAGTTACCCCGATATACTCGTCGTTGATCGTTATCCTTGCCTGCTCAGGCCGAGTTGTGAGCCGAAGGGAATAATTTTTAATGATACCAAGATATTCTTTCTCTGCCTGTTCGATCAAACCCCCGATTGTGGGATCATAGATATTCCGGGTGATCGCTTTCCCGTAGGCATGATCCACTTCAAACATATTTCTGAGTTCTTGAAGAGCCGCGTATGCCTCCCCCATCCCCGAATAAGCCATCCCGGTCCACAAAAAGATCTCTGTGGCCAGCTGTCTCTGTTTCTGGATATCTTCAACACGGAATGTCTTGGCGATCAAAGGATTGAGAGAGATTATCGCTTCTTTAAATTTATCCTCCTGTCTGATCAACTGCCGGCTTTCGTCCATATGGATTTCGATCTCTCTGATTATTTCTGATTGACTTTCAATGTATTCTGCTGGAGTTGCAATATTTTCCTCCGCCACCTCTTCTTCGCTCATTTCTCTTACCAACATCTCATGGATAAATCCCGTTATCTGAAGGCCCTCCTTGTCAAACGAAACTTTATACCACTCTCCTTGTTTTTCCATTGCTTCCAAGGTGGTATAGAGAGGGATTCTCGCCAGGGTTTCACCATCGATTTCAGGTGTTACTTTGACAGTGGCGCTGTCGACAATGACTTTGACTTTAACAAGATTTTCATTTTGAGAAAACGCAAAAAGAAAACAGACATTCGTTAGCAGAATAATTAATGAAAGGCGAAGTATTCGTGACATTCGTGACATCCCTCTTAAAAAATTGTATAAAACTATATGAGCCGAATTTATCTGTAAATTAATATTTCCCAAGTATTATCCAGCTTCTCCATAGTCAGCGTTTTTTTTCCCTCGAATATCACTTTATTCATATTCGTTTTTTTGTCGACAGCGATCAAAAGATGGGAAAAGCTAACATCGGCATGATTAGGATCTATAAAGTTGATCGTAAGATCGGCAATTCGAGAGTTGATATCATCATAGTTATTAAACAATTGCATGGCATCGGCCTTCTTTTTTGCCAAAAGGGCATCTGGACCGATATCACTCAAAAAGGCCAAAAGATCCTTCTGCTCCTCTGCCTTTCTCTGGCGTTCTACGATTTGACGAATGGCCTCTTCGGAGAGAGCCCTGTCCGCCAAATCAAAGTAGCGTTGAGCCTCTGCGCTTTTTCCGTTTATTTTCAGGGCTTGTTCCATGTTGATTTTGCTCTGCTCATAGTTGCCGTTTTCATAATCCCGTTTTCCAGCCGAGATGTACTTGGCGATCTGGCTCTCACTTAATTTGCCTCTCGCTTTGGCGAGATAATCGAGGACTTCTTGGTTCTGTTTATCTTGGGCCAAAATACTCTGTGCAATCCTGATAGCTTCAGAATAATTGCCGCTATTGTAACTTTTCACCAGCTTATCCGATTCTGTCTCAAAAACCTCTAAAACGGAGAGCATAGAGCGAGAAACCAAGGGAGCGCTTTCAGCCAGAATGGGTTTTATTCCCTCTGAAGAGGATGACTTGTTCCCAAATTCTTGGTACAGGAAAAATCCCCCAATCCCGGCAACAAAAACAGCCCCTGCCAAAGCAAGGGGAAGGATGAATTTTTTTCTCTTTTTCGCAGGGGTTTGCATGGCAAACGTGGATTCTTGAATCCCGGTCATGGCCAAGGTCTCATCAGAGAAGTGTGTAATCTTCTTCAAATCGGCAGCCATCTCAGCACAAGAGCCATAGCGGTCATCCGGATCCTTGGCGAGAGCTTTTTTCATAATTTGCTCGAATTCCTGTGGAAGTTCTTTTCTGACCTGGGTTAAAGGCACGGCTTCCTCATTGAGAATTTTGTAGATAACCGTC
>DAOVBT010000224.1 GCA_030670375.1 Candidatus Aminicenantota bacterium
TTTAAAAGTACTCGACATGGACGGAGAGATTCAAAGAGATTTTGGCGAACAGCATGACTTTAAAGACTTCTTGATGAACAGGATGGGAAACCAGTTCCACTTCATTCTGGATAAGAGCGATAATATTTATGTGGCCTTTGATTATCAGAACCGGATCGAGAAATACGCGCCCGACGGCAAATTGCTCTGGAGATCCGACCGCGAGCTGAACTACAGCACAGACGCCCCAAAATCAAAAGGGGGAATCCAGCGAAGCGGCGGGAGAGTGATGATCGAGCAGCCGGACATGAACAGATGCGCCAGTGGAGTCGGTGTGGACAGCGAGGGAAGAGTTTGGGTTGTGACTTTGAAGAGACAGATCAAAGAGGAGGAGCGCGTCGAGACGGGTGTTCGCGTTTCTATGAGTCAAACGGGCGGAAGATCGATGAATGTTTCTGTCGGTGGAAACACGGATGTGAGAGAAACAGATGTGTTCCAGCTCGAGGTGTATGATCCAGAGGGAGTGTTGCTTGGAGCGATTCCAGTGAAACATTTTGTGGATGATATTTTTGTCAACGGAGATAAGATCTATCTTTTGGACAGAATGCGCGGCATGCAGTTTTTTGAATACAAAATAGTCGATAAATAAAATCCACATCCACTCAAAATCCGTACAGTTGCACTTCTAACCCAATTCTGATAGAAAAGGGGACGGTTCTCTTTTTGTGTTACTCCAGGAAAAAGAGAACCGTCCCCTTTTTTTATAGGAAAAAGAGAACCGTCCCCTTTTTTTATACAAAAAAGACCGTCTCCTATTTTGTTTCAGAGGTGGAAAATGAAGTGGAAAAATGGAAAACGGGCCTTAAACTTTCTCCTCATGAGTTTTTTACTCCTTTTGTTCTGTTGTACAAAGGGATCTCGTGAAGATACTCAGACTATTCAAAACTTGAGAGCTTTTGCCAAACTTTATGGATACTTGAGATATTTTCATCCTTCAGATGAAGCCAGCCAAGTCGATTGGGAGAGGTTTGCCATCTATGGTGCGGAAAAAGTCAAGACCGCAAAGGATTCCAAAGAACTGAAATCAATTCTAGAACAATTGTTCTTACCCATTGCCCCCACGGCTCGAGTTTATTTTTCAGATGAAAAACGAGATGACCCACAATCATGGCTTCCTGAGGAGACAAAAAACCTCAAGGTTGTCGCCTGGCAGCATAAAGGCCTAGGATTTGGAAGCTCAAACTCAGTCTATATGAGTATCCGTCTCAATAGGGAAAATATCCTGACCGGTGGAATGGGTGCCGGGATATTGACTCAGGGGATCGAGGCAATATCTTATCGGGGAAAAAAGATCAAGCTGAAAGCCTCTGTGAAGGCGGAAGTCAAGGGAGTTGGTAATCAAGCACAGCTCTGGATGCGTGTGGATAGAGCAGGCGGCATCATGGGTTTTTTCGACAACATGAGCGATCGACCGATCCTTGCTGAAGAATGGAGGGAATACGAGATCGAGGGCCACGTAGATGATGATGCGGTCATGGTTTTTTTTGGAGCGATCCTTGGCGGCAACGGCCAGGCATGGTTCGATGAGTTTCAGGTTTTGATCATGGATGAGAACGGTCAATGGCAACCCGCAAAGATCAATAATCCAGGCTTTGAAGAAGGCAAGATGGATAAAAAGCCCCGATCTTGGGGCGCACAAAGTCCGGGTTACATTTACAAAGTCCAGGGCGAAAATGCACGCAGCGGAGAAAAATGCCTGCACATGGAAAGCAGGTCAACGACCTATTCTGGACAATTGTTCGATACCATTCCCAAAGTCGGAGAAGTCATAAACAAGGAGCTGGATGCGGGTTTATCCTGCTCTATCCCACTCGCGCTTTACAGTGAAAAAAAAAAGACATTGGGAAAAAATGAGAACTATCCTTTAGAAGATCTGGCATCTGAGATGGAAGCCCACGATTTTGGGATCCCGACCGCAGATAATGAGTTTGTACGTTTGGCGGACGTGGTCATAGCTTGGAACATCTTCCAGCATTTTTATCCCTATTTTGATGTGGTCGATGTGGATTGGGATCTAGAACTGACAAGCACACTGAAAATGGCTCTCAACGACACAAACGAAGAAGATTTCTTTTACACCCTCAGCCATCTGGTGGCAAAGCTCCAGGATGGACATGGCAATGTCTATCACAGAGTATTCATGGAACAGGCCGGGCTTCCCATGAAGGTTGATTGGGTGGAAGATCAAGTCGTTGTGACGGCTTCGGAAGACCCAAACCACTTCCAGCGGGGGGACATCATTCTCAACATCGATGGCAAACAAGCTGAACAAGCCCTGTTAGATGAAGAGAAGTTTATTTCCGGCTCTCCGCAATGGAAGAGATACAAATCTTTGATCCGCTTCGGGTATGGCAAGAAGGGAACCTTGGCAAAACTTGAAGTTTTGAGAGGTGATGAAACCTTTGAGGTCAAGCTAAAACGCAGTTTTAAGAAAATGCTGGCTGAACCGACTAGGCCCAGGATCCAAGCCCTGGAAAACAACATCTACTATGTCAATCTCGAACAAGCACCTTGGAATGAGATCACTGAGAAGATCGATGACCTGGCAAATGCTCGCGGTGTTATATTCGACCTCCGGGGTTATCCGAAAGGCAATCATGAGATCATTTGCCATCTTTTGGCTGAAAAAGACACCTCCAATGCCTGGATGCAGATCCCCCAGATCATCTATCCAGACCAGGAGAATATTGTGGGGTATCAAAAAATGGGTTGGAATCTTGTGGCAAAAAAGCCACACATCAAAGGAAAGGTCGTCTTCATCACGGATGGACGGGCCATAAGTTATGCCGAGTCGTTCTTGAGTTTCATCGAACACTACAATCTCGGAGAGACCGTGGGACAGCCCACTGCTGGAACGAATGGCAACATCAATCCTTTTGTCCTCCCCGGGGACTTTCGGATCACGTGGACCGGCATGAAAGTGCTCAAACACGACGGATCACAACACCATCTGATCGGCATTCAACCCACTGTGCCGGCCAAACGAACGATCCGAGGCATCATTGAGGGGCGGGATGAGCTTTTTGAAAAAGCCTTAGAGATCATTGGCTGAACGACCAAAAATCGATATGGAGCTTTCACTATGACGGAGAGCCAACTGAATTCAAAGACGCAAAGATTGCTTTCGCTCGATGCCTTGCGTGGTCTTGTGATGGTCCTGATGGCTGTGGATCACGCCAACTATTTTGTGGCCCGCATGCATCCCAATGGCGAGTTTTGGGGCATCCCGCTTCCTCAGTACAACAGCGTATTAGCTTTCCTGACTCGGTTTGTGACCCAACCCTGTGCGCCTGGCTTTTTCTTTCTGATGGGCATTGGCATGGTTCTTTTTGCCAAGTCACGGCGAAAACAAGGGTGGTCCGAAGCTCGTATTTCACGCCACTTCATTGTCCGCGGTTTTCTTCTCGTTCTCCTCCAGTTTTTTGTGGTAAACTCGGCATGGCTGCTAGGCCCCTCGACTGAGTTCCATCCCCCCGGAGGAGGAGGACAGGTCTGGTTTCATTTCGGTGTGCTGTATGCCTTGGGTGTAACCATGATTCTTGGTGCCTTTCTTTTCCGTTTAAAACCCGCTCTAATTTTTGGGATGAGCGCGGCAACAATCCTCTTAACGCAATGGCTCATCCCCGATCCGAGTCAAGCCGAACGACTTTTCTCTCCCTTGCTCCGCATGATCCTCATCCCCGGCCAAACGGGCCCCATGAAAGTTCTTTACTCATTTTTGCCCTGGTTAGGCTGCGTGGGTTTCGGCTTTATTTTTGGAAACTGGCTAGTGCTTGATGAGCGACAGGCATACCGAAAGGCATTGATCTTGGGGATCGTGTCACTCGTCCTGTTCGTTGGGGTGCGTGTCGCTGGAGGATTCGGAAACATCCACCCGCCGGAGAGCTTGGGTTGGATGGATCTTCTCCACGTGACAAAGTATCCGCCCTCTCTCTCTTTCCTCCTCCTCACCTTTGGGATCGTTCTGGTGTGCCTCTTCCTCCTCTCACGCCTGGACAAAGGCCTTAAGATTTGGGGTAAGCCTCTGTTGGTTTTTGGTAGATCCGCTCTGATCTTCTATATCCTCCATCTCTATCTATTCGGGATTATCGGCCTCTTCTTCGCCCCGCAAGGCACAGGAATTCCTCTTATGTATATTTTTTGGTTGTGCGGCCTTGTGCTCCTTTATCCTCTATGCCTTTGGTATGGCAAATTCAAGAGCCAAAAAGCCCAAGAATCCCTCTGGCGATTCCTCTGATCTTCACAAACGCATTGCCCATGGCTGTCAGCCATCTAAAAACCATGAAAATTTGCAGAATATCCCAGTTTTTTGCAATTTGTCGCTGATTCCTGCAGCTTATCCCTGATTCTAGCATTTCATCCCATTCCTTTTCTGTCGGGATTTCCCGTTCGTGAAAAATTACCACGTGTGAATTAGAACGGCCAGAAGATCTTGGCGGACTATTTTATTAATTGATCAAAAAATATCAGTTTTGGCTCAAGCAAAAGAAATCCGAGGAGAAAAAATAATCCGACCGGATATTTACTCTATTTTGTTTGATTCTAACCCCAGCTCTCTGATGATGTGTTCGGCACCAGAAAATTTATCTGTGACAAAAAGCACATACCGGATGTCGACGCTGATCGTGCG